>DASPRM010000166.1 GCA_035624455.1 Terriglobales bacterium | reverse complement strand
GAGCTTGCCGCTGCGCACCATGCGTCCTCGCTCCATAATGCCGATGGAGGTGCAGAAGCCTTCCAGCTCGGAAAGAATGTGGGAAGAAATGAGGATAGTGGCGCCAGAGTCGCGCAGACTTAAGAGCAGGTTCCGCAAGTCAGCTCGTGCCTTGGGATCAAGCCCCGAAGCGGGCTCGTCGAGCAGCAGGACCTTGGGTTTGTGGATCACCGCGCGAGCGATGCCCATGCGCTGCTTCATGCCGCGAGATAAACCCTTAATCATCGCGTCGCGTTTCACTTCCAGACCGACCTGGTGGATCACCTCGTCGATGCGCGCGGGAATCTGTTCCGGCGCCATTTTATAGGCATTGGCGAAGTAATCGAGGTATTCCCAGACCTTCAGGTCCTCATACACGGAGAAGAAATCGGAGAGATAGCCGATATTGCGCTGCGCCAGTTCCGGCTGCCGATGGACGTCGATTTTGCAGATGCGGATGGAGCCGAATGTTGGGGAAAGCAAGCCGCACGCCATGCGAATGGTTGTCGTTTTGCCAGCACCGTTGGGACCGATCAAGCCATAGATGTCGCCTTCGGGTATGGTGACCTCGACGTTATCCACGGCGACGACGTTCGGATACTCTTTTCGCAGGCTCCGCAGTTCGATCATCGATGGCGCGATTCTAAGGGGCGATTGTGGCGCGTCAAAGGGTACCTAGGTTACTGAACGAGTGCGGCAGAGCTTCTAGGCGGCATTATTCGGATCTCTCAGTGGAGGCCTGAAGGCCCGCTCCACCCGGCATAACACTGCATGCTATGCCGCTACCAAGGCGACTCCGGCAGCTACGAGCAGCGCAGCCATCCAGCGGCGCCGATCGACGCGCTCGCGCAAAAATAATTTCGCCGCGAAAGCATTACTGAGGAAGGTTAGAGAGGCAGAAGCCGGACCGACCAGGGAGACATCGTTCCAGGAAAGAGCCGTCATGAGGCTGAAGAAGCCCAGAGCCATGAAGAAGACTCCGGCCCAAAGAGTGGCATTCGTAAACATCGCCTTGCTTACTGCCAGCAGTCCGTGATCCTTGAAAAGATGGCCCAAGTCGCCCACGCGCTTCATAGCGCGTGAGATGAGAACGTCTCCAACAGTGGAGAAGAGGACGACGGCAAGAATGCTAACCCAGGTGTAAAGGTGCTTCACGACTCACCTCGTGCAGGCGCGTGATGAACATTCCCGGCAAGGTCGGCAGAACGCTCGTGGTCGAGGGTAAGAGCTGGTCCACGCGCGACAAAACCCACACCCAAGGCAATCAGCAGAATTCCCGTCCAACGCAGGATGCTGATGTTTTCGTGCAGGAAAAATTTCGCCAGCAGAGCCATCACAATGTAGCCGAGAGAAGTTGCCGGGAGGACGTAGGTGAGATCGGCGAAAGAGAGCGCCGACAGGTAGCTGACGAAAAAGGCCAGCAGCAGGCAGATTCCCAGGATCACCCAAGGGCTAAGAAGAGCGGAGAAGATCGATGTCCAGTGGGCGAGCGAGATCGCGCCAAAGGCTTTCATGCCGCGCGCCAATGCCACGTCGCCGCAGGAGGCAAACAGCGCCACGCCCGCCAAGGTTGCAAGCTTCCGCAGATTCACAGATTCGCTACTCGTGGCTTTCGATCACGCGTTGACGGCTTCCGCTTCGCGATCTTCGGAGGAGCCACTGGCTGGAGTCGTTGGCGGAGAGACCGCCGTCTTGCTGCGTGTTTCTTTGACCAGGCGGTTGCGGGTAGCCCGCAGCTTGAGAAACGATTTGGCTTCCTTATACAGGCGTTTGCGCTCGCCAGAGTCGAAGGCCGCTCGCCGCAGGATGCGGAAAACCGCCTTGGGACGGAAGTAGTATTCGTCGTAGAAGCGGTGCACTGACTCCAGAATCTCCTCTGGCGGCAAGCCGGGGTATTGGATGTGCGCCAACTGGTGGCCCGCTTTGTCGACCATGGCGCTGCCGGGGACAATGAAGCCGCTCTTCACTGCGAAATCGTAGAATTCCGTCCCCGGATAGGCGTGGGCGAGAGAAACCTGGATGGTTTCTACATCCAGTTCTTTAGCGAAATCGATGGTGCGGCGGATACTTTCGCGTGACTCGCCCGGAAGGCCCAAAATGAAGTCGCCGTGGATGGTGAGCCCCAGCTTGTGGCAATCCTTGGTGAACTGGCGAGCGCGCTCGACCGTAGCCCCCTTTTTGATGTTCTTGAGAATCTGCGCATCTCCGGACTCGTATCCGACAATCAGAAGACGGCAGCCGGAATCGCGCATCGCTTTCAGCGTCTCGTAATCGGTGGTGACGCGGGAAGTGCAGGACCAGGTGAGCTTCAGCGGCTTCAGCTTCTCGGACAGCTCGATAGTGCGCGCCTTCTGAATATTGAAGGTGTCGTCGTCGAAGAAATATTCCTTCACCCAGGGCCAGTATTCCTTGGCCTTGGCCATTTCGCGGGCGACGGCATCTGAGGAGCGCTTGCGCCAGGGATGTCCGCTCAAGGTCTGCGGCCAGAGGCAGAAGGTGCATTGCGCAGGGCATCCTCGCGTGCTGTAGAGGGCGACGAAAGGATGAAGCAGAAATGGCACGTTGTAACGGCGGACATCGAGATCGCGATGGTAGACATCGGTGACGTCGGGAAGAGCATCGAGGTCCTGAATCTGGGGACCGTCCGGATTGTGAACGATGCTGCCATTGCGGCGGAAGCTGATACCTGGGATTTCGTCTAAGGACTTGCCTTTGGCGAAATCGGTGACCGAGTAGTCAAACTCTTTGCGAGCGACGAAATCGATTGCAGGGCACTGCTTGAGGGTTTCCTCGGGCAGAACAGTGACGTGAGGACCGACGAAGGCAATCCGGATGTTTGGATTGGCCTGCTTGATAGCTTCAGCGAGGCGGAGGTCGCCGGGGAACCCAGGAGTGCTGGTAAAGAGCACAAGGAATTCGTATTCCTTGCACAGCTCAATGGTCTGCTCGCCGCTCACGTGATGGGGCGGAGCATCCAGCAGGCGAGCGTCTTCGAGCATGCCTGTGGGGTAAGCCAGCCAGACCGGGTACCAATAGGACTCAATTTCACGGGTTGCCGGCCAACGCGAACTGGCGCCGCCGTCGAAGTTCTCGAAGGAAGGAGGATTCAGAAACAGCGTTTTGAGAGCCATCTTATTGAAACAACTATCTTAACAGCTTAGCCAAAGTTTTGCTTGTCCACGGGCATCGCCCGAGCCAGCCCTAACATACCAAGGTTAACAGCTGGAGTTCGCGGGCAGAAGGGACTTTGGGTAAATGGTCAGGATGGGGCACCAAGAAGAGAAATGGGGGACCGGGCGGGCGCGGCTTCCGGCCCCCTTTGAAAGGATCCTAATGTCCCGGGAGGGCCCAGTTTTCAATTTCGCCGGTGGATTTGAGCAACTGCATGCGACTGCGCTCCAATTCGAAGGTTGTGTCCAGATAACTGTTATACCGATCGCTAGCCTGCAGACGCGCGTTCGCGAGGTCGCGTGGGTTGGGGGGTGTCACCGTGGATTCTGGCAGATTGGCTGGCGTAGGCCCCGCCCCGGTGCCTGCTTCGACCCGTATCTGCAGCGCTTCGGCTTGCGACTGCGCAAGTTGATACTCGAGCATAGCGACCTGTTGGGCGGCCGCAAGTTGCTTGACCTGTCGCTGCAAATGGAGAGTTTCCGCAGAGACCTGGTTCTTGACGGTCTCCGCCTGTTGTTTTACGCGGACTATCTCGGCATCCGCCTGCGCAGCCCGTGCACGCTGCACAAAGTTCAGGAATGGAAAACGTATGGATGCACCCAGGGTGGCGTTGTTGCGCTGAAAGTGATTGAAGTAGAGATCGTAGTTGTTGTACTTGGAGAAGAGTCCGTATTGCATCACCAGATCGATGGAGGGATAGAAGGCTTTGTGTTCTCCCATGGCGCGGAGATTACTGGCGGCCACACGCTCTTCGGCCATCTTCACGGCCGGACTGGAGGCAATGGCCTTATCGGGCAGGTCTTCGTCCTGACTGACTTCCGGAAGCTTGGGAATAGATTCGGGAACGGTCTCAATGCTTTGGGCGGGTAGACCAGTCAGCTGACTTAGTTTCTGCCGCTGCAAGTCGGCACTGCCTTCGAGATCGGCCATACGCATGCGGACGCGCGCTGCCGCCAGCCGGGCGCGGGTGAGTTCCATCTGGCTGTCTACGCCTTGCTGTACCCGCTGCGTAACGACGTTCTCCAGGTGAAGAGCCTCATTTTTCTGCGCCTGCAGCACTGAGATCTGCGAAGTGAGAATGTCGAGCTGCAGATAAGCGAGAGAAGTTTCCAGGATCACTGCCTTGCGCTGATCTTCCTTACTAAGCGAAGAAGCATTTACATCATGCTGGGCTGAGCGAATGAATTCCCGCTGCGCAAAGTTCACCAGCGTGGATTGATAGCCTACCTGGAAGACTGCGGGCGCAGAGCCCTCAATGCTTAACGGAAAGCCCCATGTCTGAGCAATGCCGGAGCCGAAGGTCAGCTGCGGCAGATAGACATTGCGGGTCTCAAAATACGCTTGCTGCGCCTTGACCTGCTCGGCAGTGGCCATTTGCATTGCAGGACTGTGAGCCAAAGCCAGTTGAATGGCTCGCTGAAATGGGAGCGGTTCGGCAGAGCAAGGGAGCAGGCTGCCCACTGCCGAGATCGCCAGCAGAATCTGGAGAAGATGCAGAGCTCGGGAAGTTGAAAAACGCAGCATTGAGGACATCGCGTCACCCTCGGTGGAAGTAGATGATTAAATATTGTGAGATGCGAGGTCAGTCTGAATAGGAAACTGGCGAGTATAGCAAGCAGTAAGCGAAGAGGGGACTGCCTGAGCCATGCGAAGAAAAGCCTGCGGAGTTCGCAAGAAATCCGCAGGCCGAGATGATATCGAAGCTGTGGAGTCAGTTGCCCGCGATGCAGAACTGTTCATTCCGCCGGAGCGCTCTGCCTGGCGGCTAGCGCATCTGAGGACACGCGCTTCAAACCTTCCTGCGCCGGCTTGTACTCAGTAGCCAGAGAGAGCGCGGTGCGGTACTCAGCCGCAGCTGCCTGCTTGTCGCCTTCTTTTTCCAAAATCGCGCCTAATAGATAGTGCGCCTGGAAGGCGGGAGCGTCATCACTCGGGGCCATGGTCAGATAGCGTCGGATGAGGTTGGCTGCATCCGGCAGGTTGCGGCCCGCGCGATAGTAGATGGTGGCAGCATCGTAGTAAGCGTTGTTCTCACGCTTGTCCGCGGCGATGGCTTTGTTGACCGTCACTTCCATGTCGTTGAACCGGCTCACACGACGATAGAAGGAGGCGAGATTGAGCCAATAGCTGGCATTGTTGCCGCTGGCCTTGATGGCCGCCTGGAATTCGCGTTCGGCAGTGCCGTAGTCTTTTTTCTTTTCGGCAATCCTGGCGTTTATCCAGTGCGCCTTGGCCTGATCGAGCGATGTAATTCTGTTAGCCTGATCGCGCGCCTTATCCAATCCGCCGCCCATGAATCCGGGGGCTTCCATATAGAACTCAGCGAGATCGGAAGCAGCGTCTACGTTGTTGGCGTCGAGTTCCACTGCCTTTTCGAAAGCGGATTTGACTTTCTTCGAGAGTCCAGCGGCGGTAATAAAGCTGGACTCATCCGCTTTCTCGCCATAAGCGCGGCCCAGCCAGAGCCAATAATCAGCATTGCGAGGGGCAATGGCAACCGCGCGCTCCCCTGCGGCGATCGCCTGATCCCACTTTTTCAAATGATAGTAGGCCTTGGAGAGGAGGTGATAGGCTTCCGCATCATTAGGCGAGCTTTGGACCCGCTGCTTAAGCACAACGATAGCATCGTCAACCCGTCCGCCAACAATCACGTCTGCCGGAGAGCCGGCGGCGAACAGGGGCACGGAAAGAAGCAAGCCCAGGATAACCAATAAAAATTGCAAAGCCTTCTTCACTCTTTTTTCACTCTCTCTGGAATAGCGACGAATGACGCTTGTTTGTGATTCGCGCTCTACTTCTGGATCCGCACCTGGGTGCCCTCGCGCAGTGGCTGGCCGTTCACAGAGCCCAGTGCGATGAGCGCATTGTCCGGGATGCCATTCACGATTTCGATGCGGGTAAGATTTGCGATGCGAGTAACAACTTCCTTCTTCTGAAGCTCGTTGCCGACTACCTGATACACATAACGCCGACCATCATCCTGATGGACCGCTTCGCGCGGAACGGTGAGCGCATTGTCATCGCGGGCGGTCGTAATGGCGACGCTCACGTTGACGTTGGGCAGGAGCTTTCGATCTGCGTTGTCCACTACGCAGGTAACTTCGCCCACGGTACGGGCACCGCGGACCGTAACTGTGGTGGGCACTTGCGTTACGGTCCCGTTCCAGGAGCGACCAGGCAAGGCGTCCCAGGTAACGGTAACGGTTTGGTTTTGCGTCAGCCGGCCAATGTCGGGTTCATCGATAAAGGCGCGTACCATGACTTGTGAGAGGTCCGCCGCCTGCACCAGCAGGTCGCCAGTATTCACAAATGCGCCTTGCTTCACCGGTAGCGAATACACCGTTCCATCACGAGGGGCGGTCACGTTGGATTTGGTAACCAGGTCCTGGGCTGCTTCGTAAGCCGCGCGAGCCTGGGCGACTAGGGCATCGACGCGTTCACGCTCAGGAACCGAATAGCGGCTGCCAGTAGTTTTCTGTTGCAGCAATTTCACCTGGTTCTCCGCGTTTTTGACCCGAACTTCGGCATTCTGTACTTCGCCGGTGGAAGCCGCGCCTGTCTCCTGCAATTTGCGCAGAGCTTCGAGGTTGTGTTGCGCCGCCTGCAACTCGGTTTGCGCGCGAGTGAGCTCGGTCTGATTGGTCAGGAGTTCCTCGTGAGTGCCACCGACCTGGATGGCATTCAGATCCGCTTCGGCAGCGCGCAGTTGAGCGAGAGCCCGTGCTGCTTGCGAACGTGCGTCGGAATCATCGAGCTGCAACAAGAGCTGGCCACGCTTAACTTGGTCGCCCTCATGCACGAGAACGCGCTTGACCGTGGTGGGGGAAGGCGCATGAGCTTCGAAGTTATCTACCGCTTCGATCTTGCCATTGGTAGCGATGCCAGTGCTGATGGTTCCGCGCATGGCTTCGGCCGCCCGCACCGGTATCGCGCCCCGACGCATGCTCTGGAAAGCAGCCAGAATGACGACTGCCGCCAAGAGGGCGATCACCACTAACCCCAAGCGACCGCTTCCGATAACTTGTTGTCGCTCTGGACTTTCTACAGCCATTGAACGCAAATCCAAGTATAGAACACAGAAAACTATCTGACTGGGATATCTCGTCCGCTCAGTATTCAGATTGGTAAGCTGAAACCAGTCCGGACTTCGCCGAGGCGATAGTCGATACACTATTTTGATGCGCTGGCGCCCAGCTGAGCAGCAGGAATTGCACCGAATCTGATCCTGTCATTGCCGTTTCGGGCCACACTGTAGGGCCAGTTACAATGATCGGGATGGTTGGCAAACGCCCCAGCTATACGGCAGAACACGCGCAGGCTGGCCTCAACACGGCGTTACCGGATATTGAGACCTTTCCCAATCAGTTTCCGGCATACGAGATCGTGATCGACAATCCCGAGTTCACTTCGGTCTGTCCCAAGACTGGACTGCCAGACTTCGGCACCATCGTCATCACCTACATGCCCGACCAACACTGCCTGGAATTGAAATCGTTGAAGGAGTACATGGTAGCGTATCGCAATTTGGGCATCTTCCAGGAGAACGCCGTGAATCGGATTCTGGAGGACGTGGTGCGATTTGCCAAGCCGAAATGGGCGGTGGTCAAGGGCGATTTTCGTCCCCGCGGCGGGATGGGGACGGTGATTGAGGCGAAGTGGCCCAGAGCGGCGGGCAAGAAGTGAGAAAAGCTGGCCGCACTCCATGAGCTGGTTTCCTGCCGAACGGAGCGGCTGGTAGACTGGCGCGCAAGCGAATGGCTCAGAAAAACTACGCCAGAACAGCGCTTGTGGTCCTGTCGCTGCTTAATTTCTTCAACTATGTGGATCGCTCGGTGCTGTTCGCGGTGCAGCCGCTGGTACAGGCGGAGTTCAAGCGCAGCGATGCCGAATTCGGATTTCTGACCACCGCATTTTTCATCTGCTACATGGTGTCGGCTCCCATCGTGGGATGGTTTGCCGACCGCTACCCGCGAAAGCTGATCATGGTAGGGGGCGCGGTGGTGTGGAGCATCGCGACGCTGCTCACCGCGGTCACCTTTAACTTCGACGAGCTGCTGCTGCGGCACACGATCGTGGGAATCGGGGAAGCGACGTTTGTGACTATTGCGCCTTCCTTCCTCGCGGACATGTTTCCGGAGCATCAACGCGGGCGGATTTTTGGGATTTTTTATTTGAACATCGGCCTGGGGACGGCTGCCGGCTACATGCTGGGCGGATATCTGGGACACTGGTTCGGATGGCGTATGCCGTTCTATATCGGCGCAGTCCCAGGGCTTCTTCTCGCGCTAGCGCTCTGGTTCATTCCCGAGCCGCAGCGTGGAGCCAGTGATCATCTCCAGAGAACGCAAGAGCGAGGTACGCTGTTGGGTCTGACCCGCAACGGGGCGTTCTGGACGGCTACCCTGGGGATGGCGATGGTGACTTTTGCGCTCGGCGGGCTCTCGGTCTGGATGCCGACGTTTCTGTCGCGCGTACGCAATGTTCCTTTGTCAGAGGCCAATTTGATTTTCGGCGGAATCACAGCCTTCAATGCGGTAGTGGCAACGCTGTTCGGAGGATGGCTGGGCGACCGCGCGCTGGAGAAGACGGCAGGCGGTTATTACCTGGTATCGGGCGTATCCATGCTGATTGGAATCCCGGCCATGGTGCTGGCTGTCTATACCGCCGGTCCGCTCATGTATCCGGCGATGTTCGCTGCCGAATTTCTGTTGTTCCTCAACAATGCGCCTTTGAACGCTGCCGTGGTGAACTCGGTCAGCGCGGCCATCCGGGCGAGCGCGATTGCGGTCAACCTGTTCACCATCCACCTGCTGGGCGATGCCTTTTCGCCGACACTCATCGGCTACATCTCGGATCGCAGCACACTGCAGAAGGGCTTCATTGCTACCTTCGTCGCCATTGCGGTGGGCGTAGGTGTCCTCATCTGGGGGATGAGGTTTGCGCCGGAAATTCCCGCAAAGAAAGCTGCTGAGGTTCACGCCGGATGATCTGGTTCTGGTGGAGCTCGGGAATTCTGCTGGCAGTGATCTGGCTGTGGCGGGTAGCGGATGCCGCCATCGGCATGCGCACGGTGCCAGATCTGGCCGATCCGGAGTTTGATCACCAACCGCAATTCGCGCCCAAGGTGAGCATCATTGTTCCTGCGCGGAATGAGGAAGCTCATGTGCGGCCGGCGCTCTCCTCCTTGCTCCAGCTCAACTACCCGAATTACGAAGTGATGGTGGTGGATGACCGCTCATCCGATGCCACAGGGCAGATCCTGGATCAAATTGCCGCCGAGCATACCCGCCAACCGGAACTCAAGGTGATTCATGTATCCCATCTTCCCGCGGGTTGGCTGGGTAAGCCACATGCGATGTGGCTGGCAGCAGAGCAGGCGAAAGCAGATTGGTTGCTGTTCACTGATGCTGATATCACCTTTCGTTCCGATGTGTTGCGGCGCGCCATGGCGTATGTGGGGAAATCGAGTGCGGATCACCTGGTGATTTTTCCGTCGATGACGGGATGGAGCCTGGGCAAGAAGATTCTGCTGGCGGGATTCAATATCCTGTTCGTTTTCGGGCATCGGCCGTGGAAGGTGGCTGATCCCAAGTCACGCGATCACCTGGGAGTGGGGGCCTTCAATCTGGTGCGACGTGAGGCGTATGAGGCAGCCGGCACCTTCCAGGCGCTGCGCATGGAAGTAATCGAGGACATGCGCCTAGGGAAAATGGTGAAGGATTCAGGCGCAGCTCAGCGGTGCGCCTACGGGACCGACATGATCACGCTGCAGTGGGGCGATGGCGCGCTGGGGATTATTGAGAATCTTACGAAAAACTTCTTTGCGCTGGTGCACTTCAAGGTGGGGCGCGCGCTGGGGGCTTGCGCGTTGCTGCTGTTCTTGAATCTGCTGCCGTTCGTGGGAGTGCTGCTCGCGCCGGGATGGTCGAGGCTAGGATTTGCCGGCGCTTTGTTGGGAATCTTCTGCATGTATCTGGGCATGCACATTCGGGCGCCCATCTCGCCTTGGTTTTTTTTCTTTCATCCGATCAGCACGCTGCTACTGGTTTACACCATGTTGCGATCGATGGGTCATGTTCTGTGGCATGGCGGGATCGTGTGGCGGGACACGAAGTATTCACTGGCAGAGTTGAAACGCGGGCTGATAAGGGGATAGATGAACAACAGAGGTCGAACTGCAGATTCCTCGCAGCCAAGTGCGGCTCCGTCGAATAACGCCTCGCTTACGTCGTCGAGGCTGCGCCACGACCTCCCACCCTCCGCCAAAAAACGGCGGAAGGGTGGGCCACCCCCATCTACTTTTTATCACCTTAAGCGGGCCGCCCGTTCAATACTGCTGTCGAGGCTGCGCCTCGACCTGAATGGACGGGCACGTCCGTTCCCACGCGTTCTTTGGGAAAATTGCGCAGTGCCGATCGTGACCCAAATCCCTACTTCTTAGTGAAGGAGATGGATGTTGGCGTCGTCCCCGTATCCGCCTTTTTCGGGCTACTGCTTAGCGCTCCCGCTGAGCCACGCTCGAAGATAAAAATGTCGTTGGCGTCACGGTTGGCAACCAGAACGAATTTTCCGGTGGGATCGACAGCCACGAAGGAGGGCGAAATGTCAGCCGCTACTGGCGAGGGCTGCGAAGCAGTTGGTTTTCCCGAAGAGTCGATTGCAAAAATAGACACATTGTTGGAATTCTGATTGGCAACATAGAGCGAGGTGCCGCCGGGATCGACTGCCACCGAGACCGGGGCGCTGCCGCCGGTTTGAAAAGGCGAGTTGGCGGTGGGAACGAGATTTCCGCTGGAGTCGATGGAGTACTGCGAAATGGAATCAGCGCCGCTGTTGGCAACATAGGCGAAGTGGCCGCCAGAATCGATGGCAATGGAAGCAGGGGCAACTCCGGCAGCGAAAGGCGAAGCTGCAAGCGGGGTGACTGCGCCGGTGGAAGAATTCACTGCAAATCCAGAGACGGTTCCCGCTGCTTTGTTCGTGGCGTAGAGGAAACTGCCGTTCGGTGTCATTGCCAGAGAACTGGCGCCCACACCGGCGGGAAACGGGGAGCCGGAGATCTGGGTCAGCGAACCATCGCTGCCCATGGCGTAAACCGAGATGTTGTTGGAAGAGGAGTTGCTGATATAGAGGAATTTGCCGGCAGAGTCGCTCACCATGGCCGCGGGTGAGAGCCCTGTCGTGGTATTGCCCGGCAACACATCGAGGCTGCCATCCGAAAGTATCGAGAACACGGACAAGTTGTTGCTTTGAGAATTGATTACATAGAGGAACTTGTTAGCGGGATCGACCAGGGAGAAGAGAGCGCCGAACTGCTGGGTCGTAAAACCGGTTCCAATGCCGGAAAGAGAACCGCTGGACTTTAGGTTGAAGGCACCTACGGTATTGCTTCCGAAATCGGTGATATACACGCGAGCAAGGGAGGAGCCTCCTCCGCAACTGACAAATCCCAAAAGCATCAGCGAGACGAGCGCAAGCAAAAAGACGTGTTTCATAAGCCTCAAGTTAAACAGGAATAGACTAAACCCGGATTTCGTGCCGCAGCCTCGGAGCGCAAGACCGCCGATGACTGTAACATTGCCGAGCGCGAAGCTACCAGCCAGCAGCAGAGGTCAGAAGTTATGAATCTGAATATTTTCTGTTCAGCCCGGTTCTCGGTGGCGAGTTCAGACGCGAGCCAGCGAGAGCATCGTCAGCGTGACGGCGGTTGACATGGCCGACGATTCCGGCAGTAGGCATCGAGAGCTTAGTCGAGATGGGCTCTTCATCAGCTCACAGGTAAATTTTTGGTGAAATCATTGCAGCAGACTCCCGCCTGGAACGGGCTTTAGAGATAATTACCGGCTTCGCGGAGAGGCCAGGAGTATGGAAACACCACATTATGACTTGGTAGTAATTGGCAGCGGACCAGCCGGGCAGAAGGCCGCTATCTGTGCCGCCAAGCTTCGCAAAAACGTTGCCGTGGTCGAGCGCAAGCGCACGATCGGCGGGGTTTGCGTGCATACCGGAACCATTCCCAGCAAGACGTTTCGCGAAGCGGTGCTCTATCTTACCGGATTTCGCCAGCGCACTTTTTACGGCCGAAGCTACACCCTGAAGGACAGGATTTCGATGCAGGATCTCAATTTCCGCGCACAGGCAGTAATGGCGAGGGAAATTGAGGTGATCAAGTCCCAGCTTCATCGCAACGGCATTACGGTGGTCGAAGGGGATGCGCAGTTCATTGATCCGCATGGGGTTTTAGTGGTGCGGGATGACGGTTCCACGTTGTTGCGCGCTGACAAAGTCATGATTGCGTGCGGCACGCGGCCCGCGCACGATGCCAGCATTCCGATCGATGGCAAACGCATTTTTGACTCCGACCAGATTCACACGCTCGAGGACATTCCCCGCGACATGCTGGTGGTGGGTGCCGGAGTAATCGGCTTGGAATACGCATCCATGCTGGCGGCACTAGGGGTGAAGGTGACTTTAATCGATCAGCGTCCCACGTTACTGGACTTCGTCGATCGTGAAGTGATCGACAATCTTTGCTTCCATCTTCGGCACCAAGGAGCTTATTTCCGGCTGGGCGAGAAAGTGTTGGCGGTGGGCTTCGATGCGGACCGGGATCGGGTTTTTGCCAAACTGGAGAGCGGGAAAGAGGCGCATGGTCAAGGGTTGCTATTCACGGTTGGCCGGCAGGCCAACAGCGATCAGCTGAACCTGGAAGCGGCGGGCCTGAGCGCGGACGGGCGCGGCAAGCTGCACGTTAACGAAAATTTTCAGACCGCGGTAGCGCACATTTATGCCGCGGGGGATGTCATCGGATTTCCGGCGCTAGCAAGCACCGCCATGGAGCAGGGGCGACTTGCCAGTTGCCACATGTTTGGTAAACCCAGCATCATTCCCCAAAATCTGATTCCGTACGGGATATATACCATCCCCGAGATTTCCATGGTCGGCTACAACGAGGAACAACTCACGCGCGATAAGGTTCCCTACGAAGTGGGAATCGCGCGGTACGAGGAATTGGCCAAAGGTCAGATGCTGGGAGATACACAGGGAATTCTGAAACTGCTTTTCCATCGCGAAACGCTGAAGCTATTGGGCGTGCACGTCATAGGAGACCGCGCAGCCGAGATCGTGCACATCGGCCAGGCGGTGCTCAGCTTCGGCGGGACGATCGAGTATTTCCGCGATACCGTTTTCAATTATCCGACTCTGGGAGAGGCCTACAAAGTCGCTGCGCTGGACGGATTGAACCGGTTGTAAGATTCCGCGCGTCGAGGCAGAAGACAGCTATGCTCAATTCCCACAAGCGTGCCGCGGTTAGGCGGTTCTTCGGCAGGCTCTCGAGTTAAAGCCCTGTTAAAAATACGACGGCGGAATTTCAATCATCCGTATCGAAAAACTGCGTTGTACAACGGCTTCCACTCCACGTTACACAATAATAGATGGAGTGGCAGAATCCGAGCCCGGCAAGGGACCATGACGCTTGCGGCGTGGGGTTTATCGCGCAACTGGGCGGCAGCGAGTCTCGCGAGGTCATCGAGCGCGCGCTGGTCGCGCTCGAACGTCTCTCGCACCGTGGGGGTGTGGATGCCGATGGCGCCAGCGGCGATGGCGCTGGTCTGCTGACGGCTATTCCGCGCAAGTTTTTCCGCGATCAGGCGCGGCAGCTGGGGATTCAACTTCCGGCTACGTATGCCGTCGGGATGGCTTTTCTTCCCTCTGGCAAAGAGAAACAAGAAGAGGTTTTTCGATGTATTACTGAGTCGGTCGATGCCGCGGGTTTGAAGTACCTTGGTTTTCGAAAGGTTCCCACCGATCCTGGCGTTCTGGGCCATCGCGCCGAGTCCACTCTTCCAGTTATCCGGCAATTCTTTTTCGCACCTGCGAATCCACTCGCGGATTTTGAGATGGAGTTGTTCCTGTTCCGCAAACGTGTGGAAGCAATAGCGCCAGAGGGGACCTATTTCTGTTCGCTTTCGTCGCGGACGCTGGTTTACAAGGGACTATTGGCGCCGCATCAGTTGGCAGCGTTTTATCCGGACATTGCGCACCCGGATTACAAGAGCCCGTTTGCGGTGTTTCATCAGCGATACTCGACCAACACCCGTCCGGTGTGGGCGCTGGCGCAGCCGTTCCGCATGGTGGCGCACAACGGCGAGATCAACACCATCAGCGCCAATCGCCGCTGGATGCGGGCGCGCGAAAGCTTCGTGCGGGAGGCTTTCGGAGCTGGCGGGTGGTTTCACTGTCTACAGGAGCACGTCAGCGATTCAGCGAGTTTCGACAATAGTTTCGAAATCCTGATTCGGCAAAATTTGAATCCTGCGGCGGCGATGATGCGGATGGTGCCTCCGGCGTGGGAGAACGATGCCAGAATGAGTCCGGAACTCAGGGCTTTTCTGCAGTCGCAAGCCTGCGAGCAGGAACCTTGGGATGGGCCAGCAGCATTGGTGTTCAGTGATGGGCAGTACGTGGGCGCCAAGCTGGATCGCAACGGCTTGCGTCCTATGCGTTACACCGTAGGCAGCAATGGCCTAGTGGTGGCGGGTTCAGAGGTAGGAATCGCAGATTTCAGCGAGCGGCGGATCGAGCGACGTGGGCGGCTGGGTCCTGGCGAGATGCTGCTGGTGGACCTGCTCAATCGCACTCTGCACCGTAACCACGAGCTCTCCGGCCTGCTGACCACAGCTAGCGGTGCACTGGCGAGACCGTCAGTATCCTACTTGTTGCCGTCGGAGTCAGGTTCATCAGCGGATTCCGCGTCCGTTCGCTGCGACACACCCCATCCTCGCCGCACGGCCGCGGCGCTGGGTTGGACAGAAGACCAATTTCGCATTCTGTTTCAGCCGCTCTGTGCCGACGGAAAGGAGGCGGTCTGGAGCATGGGCGACGATGCTCCACCAGCATTTCTGTCGGAGATGCAGCGCCCGCTTTGGGATTACTGCAAGCAGCGCTTTGCGCAGGTTACGAATCCGCCCATCGACCCTTTGCGCGAAGCCCATGTTATGTCGCTGGATTTGCTGCTGACGCCTGAGCTGGGGCTGCGATCGCCCGTCCTCGATGCCGAACAGATGGAAAAAGTGGCGAACCATCTGAATCCGGAATCCCGTATTGACATCACTTTCGACGCGGCTCTGGGGGTGAGAGGCGCACTGGCGGCTTTGGCATCGCTGCGCGGACGTGTAATGGCCGGATCGTTCCTGGCTCCGCGTCTGGTTGTGCTCAGCGATCGGGGAGTTGGGAAAGATCGGGCGGCCTTGCCAATTTTGCTTGCGGTGGCCGCAGCATGGAAAGCGCTGGTTTCGACCGGCGCGGTCGATGTCCCTATGGTGGTGGAGAGCGGCCAGGTTTTCGACACGCACCATGTGGCGCTGCTAGTGGCATGCGGTGCGTCCGGAGTCTTTCCTCATCTGGCGGCTGAGTTGGCCAACGAGATCACCCCGGGTGGCGCGACAAAATTGCGCACGGCGATAGAGGGCGGCCTGCGCAAGGTCCTGGCGCGTATGGGAATTTCGACTCTGGCCAGCTATCGGAACAGTCACTTGTTTGAGACAGTGGGACTCGATGCCGAAGTTCATCGGGAGTTCTTCGAAGATGCAGCCCACATCCTGGCGGGCAAGAGCCTGAACGAGATTCTAGAAGATGCGCTGGCGCGTCATGCAGCAGCGTATGCGAACGATGCGCAGGAGTTGCGCGATCTGGGCTACTACCGTTTCCGCAAGAATGGCGAACTGCACGCCACCTCGCCGGAACTGGTGCGCAACCTGCATGCGTACATCAAGACCCCCACACCTGAAAATTACGAACGTTTTCGGCAGATTGCGGGAACACGCGAATCGGTAGCGGTCCGGGACAACCTAGAGTTCGCCGAATCCGCGCCCATTGCGCTCGATGAGGTCGAACCGCGGGAGAAGATCTTTACGCGTTTCAGCTCGCAGGCAATGTCGCTGGGCGCAATCAGCCCGGAGGCTCACAGGGCGCTAGCAGTCGCAATGAACCAGATTGGGGCGCGAAGCAACACGGGTGAGGGTGGAGAAGATCCTGAGATTTATATGAATTCGCCGGAAGCCGCGAACCGAGTGAAGCAAGTAGCATCCGGCCGCTTCGGGGTCACCGCCGACTACCTGGTGCACGCCGACGAACTTGAGATCAAGATGGCACAAGGCTCGAAGCCGGGAGAGGGCGGGCAGTTGCCTGGGTTCAAGGTCACTCCCTACATCGCACGCATGCGGCACGCGGTGACTGGCATGTCGCTAATCTCGCCGCCACCGCATCATGACATCTACAGTATCGAGGACCTGGCGCAGTTGATTTATGACCTGCGGGCGATCAACCCGCGGGCCCGGATCGGAGTGAAGCTAGTGGCCGGCGCCGGTGTGGGCATCATCGCGGCAGGGGTGGCGAAAGCCGGCGCAGATGTCATCACGATTAGCGGGCATGACGGCGGCACCGGGGCTTCTCCCCTGACCTCCATCAAAAACACCGGACTGCCTTGGGAAGTCGGAATCCGTGAAGCGCATTGCGAGCTGTTGCAGGCAGGATTGCGGTCGCGAGTGCGTTTGCGGGTAGACGGTGGCTTGAAATTTGGACGCGACGTGGTTGTCGCCGCAATGTTAGGAGCCGATGAATTCGGATTCGGCACAGCCGCTCTGCTCGCCATCGGTTGTGTGATGGCTCGTCAATGTCACCTCAATACTTGTCCGGTGGGAATCGCGACGCAGGACGAAAAGCTGAGAACACGATTTGCCGGCAAGCCGGAGATGGTGGTGAGCTATTTTGCGGGCGTCGCTGACGAAGTGCGAGAGTTGCTGGCCAACCTCGGAGCAAGATCGCTGGAAGAAATTCGCGGCCGGGTGGAGCTGCTCGTAGCGCGGAAGAATGCATCGTCCAAGGCGATTTCTGGACTGCTGGAGTCGCCTCGTGAGACCCGAATCCAATTGCCTAATCTGACCACCGAACCTGCTGGAGTGCATCGCCAGGTCACGCGTATAGCCGCCGAGTTGGAGGTCACACCTCACCGCTCGCGGACATTTTCTATCAGCAATTCTGACCGGAGTACTGGCGCAACCTTGAGCGGAGAATTGTTGCGACGCTTCGGCAACGCTGGCCTGGAAGATAAGTCGGTAGACTGCGAATTCCACGGCAGCGCCGGTCAGAGTTTCGGAGCTTTCCTTACGTCGGGGGTAACGTTCCGTCTTAAGGGCGAAGCCAACGATTGTGTCGGCAAAGGGCTGAGCGGCGGAGTGGTGGCGGTCTCGGCGGGATACGATGCATCCCGGCGAGGCGATGTGTTGGTTGGGAACACGGTTCTTTACGGTGCGACCAGCGGAGAGCTTTACGTTGCTGGCCGCGCGGGCGAGCGCTTTGCGGTACGCAACAGCGGAGCCCTGGCGGTGGTAGAGGGCATCGGACAGCACGGATGTGAATACATGACGGCGGGAGTCGTGCTTGCGCTGGGACCCGTGGGAACAAATTTTGGTTCTGGGATGACCGGCGGCCTGGCCTATTGCTTGAAGGATGCAGTGGCCCGCATGCCATACAACCGGGAATTCGTGATGCATGCTCATCTGGATGAACAGGAGGAGCTTTGGCTGCGTCGCGTTCTCAGAGAACATTTGCGGTTGACTGGCAGTGCTATAGGGGAGCAGTTGCTGCGGGCTCGCCTGCCGCTTCCGCTGGCGAGGGTGCAACCGGTGAAGCTTCCGACATCCATTGCCCATACCTGGGCCGAGACGCTGGCCCGTTATGAGCGCCGGCAGGCAGGGACGGAGTTGCCCATGCGGTCAGTTTGGGATGGTTGGTTGCCCGGGCTTCGCCGCTCGATTCGCTGGCCGTGGTCACGCGAGGAAAATGAAGAGCGCAGCCTGACGCCCGATTAGTAACGTTTCCGATGCCAGGTGGTGGCTGAATAACTGGCGTTAATCGGGCTCATAAAAAATTTCAATTTCCCCAACGCGCTCTGAGCCAGTTACAAGTAGTAAGACACTGCAGGTCGAAGTGTATCCCACGGGAAGGTCTGGTTCTTACTCGAACTGTCCCACGTGCCAGAGACTCGTTCCAATCGCCCCCACAAAAGATGCGCGTCATTAGAGAGCGGGGAAGTCTTTATGCCTAAATTCTTCAGGTTGCCAGGAATACCTGCATTGAGAACGATTGTTCTGCAATTTCTCGTTTTGTGCTGTCTGCAGCTGCTGACTCAGGCCCAGGTGCCGAGCGGCCAACCATCTTCGGGGGGAAGCGCAAGCCAAAGTGTGACCACGGAAAGCCAGACCGAACGGCTCACGAGGCTGGAAGCGCAGGTTGCCGACGCGAAGAGTTCGGCCGACAACTCCTGGATGTTAACTAGTTCGGCCCTTGTGCTGATGATGACAGGTCCTGGCCTGGCGCTGTTTTACTGCGGCCTGGTACGAAAGAAAAATGTGCTGGCCACCATGATGCAGAGCTTTGCCATGATGGCCATCATTACAGTTCTGTGGGGCCTGTTCAGCTATAGCCTCGCATTCGGAGCGGGAAATAGCTTTATTGGTGGGCTGCACAACGTCTTTCTTCGCGGCATCGGTGTGCAACCGGATCCTGACTACTCGGCTACGATTCCACAGCAGACCTTCATGGTCTATCAGCTGATGTTCGCCATCATCACCCCGGCACTGATCACGGGAGCCTTCGCCGAGCGTATGAAATTCAGTGCCATGGCGCTGTTTCTGATCCTGTGGTCGATATTTGTTTATGACCCAATGGCACACATGGTGTGGGGGAAGGGTGGATTGCTGAACGCTTCGCTCGGCGGCCGATTCCCGACGCTGGATTTCGCGGGGGGAACGGTGGTGCACGTGACTTCGGGCGTTTCCGCACTGGTTTGTGCCACCTATCTGGGAAAGCGGCTGGGGTATCCCAAGGAGGCGATGCCGCCGCATAGCGTAGTTCTGAGCTTCATCGGGGCATGCCTGCTGTGGGTGGGCTGGTTCGGGTTCAACGCCGGCAGCGCACTTGCGTCGGGCGGGTTGGCTACCAGCGCGTTTGTCGCAACTCATTTTGGGGCTGCTGCGGCAGTCATCGGCTGGGCGGGTGCGGAGTGGATTCGCAACGGCAAACCGAGCGCGCTGGGAGCGATCTCGGGTGCAGTGGCTGGATTGGTGGCGATCACTCCGGCAGCGGGTTTCGTGTCACCGATGTCAGCGTTATTTATCGGTCTCGCAGCGGGCATCGTCTGTTACCTGATGGTGGCGAAGGTGAAAGCGATTTTTGGCTACGACGATTCACTTGACGCGTTTGGGGTGCACGGCGCAGGCGGGACTCTGGGCGCGCTGCTGACGGGGATCTTTGCA
Organism: Terriglobales bacterium; assembly: GCA_035624455.1. NCBI lineage: Bacteria > Pseudomonadati > Acidobacteriota > Terriglobia > Terriglobales > Terriglobales bacterium. Next base: position 43,866 of record DASPRM010000166.1, on the reverse strand, counting down.
GCCAAGGCTATCAATCCGATTTTGAAGGATGCCCAGGGCAATGTTTTGCCCTCAGGTCTGCTGGAGGGAAATGCGCATCAGTTGTTGAATCAGTTGGTAGGTGTCGGGATTGCCTGGGCGTTGGCGATCGTGGGCACCTTACTCATTCTGAAGATAGTGGACAGCGTGATCGGGCTGCGCGTTTCTCCCGAGCACGAAATTCAAGGCCTGGATCTCTCGCAACACGGGGAGGAGGGCTATTACTGGGAGGCCTCGACGCTGTAGTGCCGCGACGCTAAGGCACGCGAGACATGCTTATGACAAAGGTCGAAGCGGTGATCCAACCCTCCAAGCTGGAAGCTGTGAAAGATGCGTTGATTGAAATAGGCATTGATGGGATGACGGTGATCGAAGTCCGGGGACACGGCCGGCAGAAGGGTCACACAGAATTCTACCGTGGACGGGAGTACACGGTGGACTTGCTGCCGAAAGTCAAGCTGGAGATTGTGCTCTCCGATGAAATGGTGGAAAAGGCGGTGCAGGCGATTATGAATGCCGCCCGCACGGGAAAGATCGGCGATGGAAAAATCTTCCTGTCAAAGGTGGATGAAGCCATTCGCATCCGCAACGATGAGCGCGGCGTGGCCGCCCTGTAGGCAAGAAAGCGTCTTTTGCAATTTATGCGAGCAGCAAATCGCGCTCACGAATTCGTGACCTGCGCAATCGAGGCTAGACTGCATCATGCCAGCACCGCCGGTGGGCACTTCACTCCGCGAACTTTACCTCAGCGAATCGGCTCGCATTCGCCACGGGTTTGAGGAGACCGGCGATGGCCACGAAGCTGCCAAGCGACGCTCGGATCTGGTCAATGCCATAGCTGCCCGCCTGTGGGAGGAATTGATCTCCTCCAGTCCGGAGGGTCCCCAGAGGTTCTGCCTGGTGGCGCTCGGCGGTTTCGGGCGCGGACTGCTCCTTCCCTACTCCGATGTGGACATGCTCTTTTTGTCCGAGGGCAACTCCCTGGAGCAGCAACTCAGGGACAGAGTGCGGCGAGTCTGTCAGGAAATGTGGGACCTCCGCTTCCGCGTCAGCCCATTTTCTCGCACGCTAGCGGAATGCGAACGGGTGGATCGGGACAACATCGAATTCACAATTTCTCTGTTTGACTGCCGCTACCTGGTTGGGGATCGGCGGCTCTATTCGCGACTGCATGACAAGATAGTTCCCCAATTGATCAACCGGGAATGGCAGGGGGTGGTGCAAGCCCTTTCGGAGGTGACTCGTACCCGCCACGCGCGGCTTGGCAACACGATTTTTCATCTCGAACCTAACATCAAAGAGAGCCCCGGAGGAGTGCGGGATTACAACGTCGCCCATTGGATGTCATTGCTGAAGATGTTCGAAAAGGATGGCGACTGGCCAGACCTTGCGACGCTGTTGCCCGCCCCCATGCGCGAAGAGGCGCAGCAGGCCTTGGATTTTCTTCTGGCGGTACGCTGCTTCCTCCACTATCAACACGGCCGTGATGACAACACCCTGACCTGGGAGGCGCAGGACGAAGCAGCCCTCCGGGGAATCGGTTTGCGAGGAGGTGAGGCAAGCAGCTCCGCAGAATGGATGCGGACCTATTTTCGGCATGCGCGCTGCATCTTTCGCATGCTTGCACAGTTGTTGGAGGAAGTTCCTTCCGCTCGTTCATCCCTTTACCAACAGTTTCAGCGCTGGCGCTCGCGGGTCTCCAACGCAGATTTTTCGGTTGTGGAGGGCAGGATTTTTTTTCATTCCAGCGCAGCGCAAGACGGGGATCTCGTGCTGCGCACCTTCGAGTTCATGGCCCACCATGGGCTGAAGCTGGCCAGCGATACCGAACATCGCATTGAGCAGATTTTGCGATCGGGGACGGCGCGGTTCCCGTGTGGCGGCGAACTGTGGTCACACCTGCGCGCAATCTTGCTGGCGGCAAATGCAGCATTGGCGCTCCGTAGCATGCATTCCTTGGGTGTGCTGGGCCGATTGATTCCAGAATTCAAGCTGATTGATTCCCTAGTGGTGCGGGACTTTTATCATCGCTATACGGTGGATGAGCACACGTTTCTCACCATCGACAATCTGCACCGGCTCAGCCAGCCACAGTCGGAGTGGGAAAGGCGATATGGGGAGTTGCTGGCCGAGATCGAACGTCCGGAATTGCTCTATCTGGCGTTGCTGCTGCACGACCTTGGAAAAGGAAAGCAGACAGAATCCCATTTGCAAGCCAGCGTTCAACTCACGGTGGGTACGCTGTCAGGACTGGGACTTGAGCCGCAAGAAGTGGAAACCGTGCGTTTCCTGATCGCCAGTCATCTGGAAATGTCGGCAACGCTGCGACGGGACATTTTCGATCCCGAAACCATCGCCATGTTCGCAGAGAGGATCGGCACACCGGAGCGGTTGAAGATGCTTTGCCTGATGACCTATGGCGACATCAAGGCGGTGAATCCGGAAGCCTTAACGCCGTGGAAGTCGGAGAACCTGTGGCGACTTTACATCACCACCGCCAACTACATGAACCGAGTGGTTGATGATCAGCGTTTCCATGCCGAACTGGAAAGCGATTTGATTTCTCGAGTAAGTGCCCTTGTACCCAAGCGCGAAAAGCAGGTGCGGGAATTTCTCGAAGGTCTGCCGCAACGCTATTTGCGCACTCATGCGGCCGAACAAGTCACGATTCACTTCGAGATGGCTTCGCAACTACGCCGTGAGCCCGTGCAACTGGCTCTGAAGCTGAGTCGTGACTTGTACGAACTGACGGTGGTCACGGTTGACCGTCCGCGCTTGTTCGCTACTATCGCCGGCGTGCTGTCCGCATGGGGAATGAACATCATCAAAGCCAACGCATTTTCCAATGCGGCTGGGGTGGTGGTGGACACACTCTACTTCAAGGATCGCTTTCGCACCCTGGAGCTTAACCCGCCTGAGCGAGAGCGCTTCAAACGCAGCGCTGTCGACGTCCTCTCAGGAAAGGCCGATCTGGAGAAGTTGCTGGAGCGGCGAGCCGGAGCGGACGGCAATGGAGTGGTCAAAGTGACCGTCGAGACGCGCATTGCGTTCGACAATGATTCGTCTTCCCACAGCACCCTTTTGGAACTGATTGCGCAGGACCGTCCGGGACTGCTGTACGCCATAGCATCCACGCTCTCGCGCAGTGGCTGCAATATCGAAGTTGCGCTCATCGACACCGAAGGGCAGATGGCTATCGATGTTTTTTATCTGACCGCTGAAGGATTCAAGTTGCGCGAAGGAGAAGTTCATTCATTGCGCGAGGCCTTGCGTGAAGAATTGTCAGTCGAATAGCGGTCCAGAGTCCGAGCCGAGTCTGTGATGCGCAGACATACGTATCCCGTGAGTTTGCCACTCGAACCTGCTCCCAGAAACACGCCCAACAAAAGCTGTGGACAGCCGGCATCTTCGTAAGCTAAAACCCCCGTTTTGCGTATGGCACAGACATTCCTATTCGCAGCAGTATATTTTGCCACATGGGTCCTTGGAGATACGGATGCCTTCTTGCTGGAAAGCGGTCCTGATCGACTTTTCGGTGCTATTTCTAATGTCTGTCACGCCGGCCTTGGCCAGTCCGAAACAAGTGGTGAATTTGAATGGCGGATGGAGATTTCGCGTTCTCGCCACTGAGAATCAGGAGTTGACGCGTGAATGGCTGCCGGCAACGGTGCCGGGAGTCGTGCAGACCGATCTGCTCGCGAACAAACTGATTCCGGATCCGTTCTATCGCGACAACGAGTCCAGGTTGCAGTGGATCGGCCTGAGCGATTGGGAATACGGCACCAGCTTTGAAGCCAGCGCTGCACTGCTCGGGCGGGCTCACGTGGAGCTGGTGTTTGCCGGACTCGATACCTACGCGGAAGTGTTTCTCAACGATCAACCGGTGCTCACAGCAGACAACATGTTTCGGGAGTGGCGAGTTGATATCAAGTCATACCTGAAGAGCGGACAAAATTCGCTGAGAGTAGTGTTTCACTCACCTATCACCTATGTTCTCAAGCAGATTGAGAATGCCCCCTATCATCTCGCAACGGTGCAACAGGTGGCACAGGTGGCGGAGAAGGGAATAGCTACTGATCCGTACACGCGTAAAGCACCGTACAACTATGGATGGGATTGGGGGCCGCGATACATAACCATTGGCATATGGAAGCCAGTGACTCTGGAAGCCTGGGATGCGGTTACGATTCGCGACCTGCACATACAGCAGAACGAAATCACTTCCTCATTGGCGAATCTGTCGGCGATCGTGGAAGTCGAGGCCACCGTGGACGGTTCTGCCACTGTGATCATCACTGGGCGAAGCGGTACCCACGCGGCGGTGCGGGTCGCGCGCAATGTGAAGGTCGTGCGCGGACAGAATCGAATCGTGGTACCCCTCGAGATCACGAACCCTGCACTTTGGTATCCGAATGGATACGGATTGCAGAGCCTGTATCAGTTCAAAGCTTCGCTGGTTCAAGACGGCACGTCCGTGGACCAGGTAGCAGTCCGCACTGGCTTGCGATCTCTGCAATTGCGCCGCGAGCCCGATCCTACGGGAGCGAGCTTTGAATTTGTGGTTAATGGGATTCCCGTGTTCGGAAAAGGTGCCGATGTGATTCCGTTCGATTCTTTTCCCAACCGCGTTACGCCGGAAATATACCGACACATACTTGAATCGGCGCGCGATGCTCACATGAACATGATTCGTTCGTGGGGAGGCGGCTACTATGAGTCGGAGGAGTTCTACAATCTTTGTGACGAGCTCGGGCTCATGGTCTGGCAGGACTTTATGTTTGGCGGAGCCATGGTTCCGGGCGGCGCCGCCTTTCAGGACAATGTTCGCCAGGAGGCAATCTATCAGGTCAAACGGTTGCGGAATCATCCCAGCCTCGTGATCTGGTGCGGCAACAACGAAGTGGAAGCCGCATGGTACTTCTGGAAAGACCGCAAAGTATGGAAAGAGAGTCTGCCGCCTGCGGTGCGAGAGCGTGTCTGGCAGGACTACCTGGTGCTCTTTAGCGGAATTCTTCCCACAGTAGTTGCTGAGTACGGAGGAGGCACGCCTTATTGGCCGAGTTCTCCCAGTGCAAACTACCAGGACCTTCCCGGGTCGCAGAATTACGGCGACATGCATTATTGGGAAGTGTGGCACGCGCTAGCGCCGCTCGAGGAATATCGCGATCAGCATCCCCGCTTCATGACAGAGTATGGCTTCCAGTCATTTCCCGAGTTGCGCACCATTCTCGCCTTTGCCAAGCCGGAAGACCTGGACATCAGCTCGCCGGTAATGCTTGCACACCAGAAGAATGTCGGCGGGAATGCTCGCATTCGCGACTACATGCTGCGCTACTATCGCGAACCGAAGGATTTCGGGTCGTTCCTTTATGTCAGCCAGGTGTTGCAGGCGGAGGCCATTCGCATTGGGGCGGAACACTTACGACGGCAACGTCCTCGGACCATGGGGTCGTTGTATTGGCAACTGAACGATTGCTGGCCGGTCGCGTCCTGGTCCAGCATCGACTACTACGGGCGCTGGAAAGCGTTGCATTATTACGCTCGCCGTTTTTACAAGGATCTATTGGTTTCTGCACTGGAAGAGAAGGGGAGCGTAAATTTTTATGTGGTCTCTGACCGCACTTCCGTGATTCCTGCGAAGCTGAGGGCCCGACTGCTGGATTTCTCCGGGAGGTCGCTGTGGGAGAAAGATCTTGATGTGCGCGTTGCGCCACTATCGAGCGCAGTGAAGTTGGAGGTTCCACGCGACGAGTTGCTGAAGGGCGCCAATGCAGATCAAATTGTGCTGTTGGTGGACCTTGCGGTAGACGGAAAAGTGGTTTCGCAGAACACCTACTTCTTCGATTCCATGAAGAACATCAATTTGCCAGCTACGAGGGTTGAGGCAAGCCTTTCGGGCACTGCGGGCAAATACAAACTTCGCGTCACCTCTTCGGTGCTGGCTAAGGATGTCTATGTGTCGTTTGGCAATTTTGATGTTGTTCTGAGCGATAACTATTTTGATCTACTGCCCGGGGAAGCCAGGGAAATTGAAGTCACGAGTCAGTCGTCTCTGGCAGAGCTTCAGTCCGCGATTGAGGCCGTGTCTCTGGCGGACGCCTTCGTACCAGCAGCAAAATAGGCGATGGGAAAATGGACTGTCTTAAACTTCCCGATACTCCCGTACTCCATGAAAATGAATCGTTTTAACGATATTTGTCATCACATATACTGTCCGAACTAGAGAAGAATGCGGCGGGAGGCAGTCGATGATTAGCATTCGCAAGAGTCAGGATCGGGGGCACGCCAATCACGGCTGGTTGGACAGTCGTTTCAGCTTTTCTTTTGCCGATTACTTCGATCCCAAATTCGTACATTTCCGGTCGTTGCGAGTCATCAACGAAGACTGGGTACAGCCGGGGTCGGGCTTCGGCATGCACCCACACCGCGACATGGAAATCATCACCTATGTCCTGCAAGGTGCTCTGGCGCATAAGGACAGCATGGGGAACGGCTCTAGCATCGTTCCAGGGGAAGTGCAGCGCATGAGCGCGGGCACCGGGGTGATGCACAGCGAGTACAACCATTTGACGTCTAAACCGGTTCACCTGCTACAGATATGGATTTTGCCGAATAGGGAGGGCGTCGAGCCGAGCTATGAGCAGAAGAATTTCTCCGCTGACGAGAAGGCGGGCAAGCTGCGGCTGATTGCTTCTCCCGACGGGAAGGATGGGTCGGTGGCGATCCATCAGGATGCTCGAGTGTACGCGACACTGCTCAACAACGGAGCAACTGTGAGTCAGAGCCTGGCACCGGGGCGGGGGGCCTGGATCCAGGTGGCCCGTGGCAGCGTGGAATTGAATGGCCTGGCCCTCGAGCAGGGCGATGGCGCCTCAGTCTCTGACGAATCAAAAATCGAGATCGTGGGAAGAATCCAAGGCGACCCGGCAGAGGTTTTGCTATTCGATCTGGCGTGACATTTGCTTGGCCCTAAGCCTGGGTGCTGGTAGAACTATGGTGTCGAGGTGAAAGTGAGCCATGCAGACTCTGGCCAAGAGGGCGTTGCTGCTCAGCACCTCAACCCTGTACGGCGGAGGGTATCTAGACTACGCGGAGGCGGAGATCCGCAGCTTCCTGGGCAGCGTGGGACGGGTATTGTTTGTGCCCTACGCGCTCCATGACCGGGATGGGTATGCAGCCACGGCACGGCACAGATTCGAAGCGATGGGATATGCCCTGGATTCCATCCACACGACGGATCCGAAGCAGGCAATTCAGGGAGGAGAGGCGATATTCGTCGGTGGGGGCAACACCTTTCGGCTGCTGAAATGTCTTTACGATTTCGATTTGCTAGGGAGGATTCGCGAACGTGTCCAGAACGGCATGCTCTACATGGGATCGAGTGCTGGTTCAAACGTTGCCTGTCCAACTATCAAGACCACGAACGATATGCCGATTGTGCAGCCGCCCAGCTTAAACGCGTTAGGTCTCGTACCATTCCAGATCAATCCGCATTATCTTGATCCAGAGCCCAATTCCAGGCACATGGGCGAGACCCGGGAGGAGCGCCTGCGGCAGTATCTGGAGGAAAATGAAACTCCGGTGGTCGGACTCCGCGAAGGTGCGATGTTGCTGGTGTCCGCTGGCGCCGTTACGCTGAATGGTTCGAATGGGGCGCGCCTTTTTCGCCGCACCTGGGAACCGGAAGAACTGAACCCCGGGAGCACACTGGAGTTATAGCAGGATCTTATGGTGGTGCAAGCTAAGCGAGCTTCTTGGGAAGCGCGCGCACGCCGCGCGGAGGAGCTGGCGGCCAAGTATCCTTTCGCCGCCGAGGTGTTGCGCTTCTACGCCGGTGTCGCCCGTTTCCAGAAGACTGTGTATGAGAAGCTCTGTGCTAATTCCGCGTTACGGGATGGCGCTCAGAGATTCTCTCTGCAGGACCTGAAGCCCGCCCTCCTTTTGCCACACTTTCCCGGTTTGCTGAAGCTGATCGAAAAATCGGGTCCGGCGGCCCTTGCTTCACGAGCCCGCGATCTCACTCAGGGTGGTGAACAGCGCTGGAAAGCGCTAATTGTGGCGTTCCAGGCAGGAGAAATGGAGGTCAGTGCGGACTCGTTTTTCGTTCTCGTCCTGGCGCAGCCCTACGCAGAATACGTTCTGAAGGACGCAAGCATTCCCGAGTCGGATGGCAGGTCGTCCTGTCCGGCTTGCGGAGGGAATCCGTCGCTAGCTGTGCTCCGTCCGGAAGGGGATGGAGGCCGCCGCTCGTTGCTGTGTTCGCTTTGCGCCAGCGAGTGGCATTATTTGCGGACGAAGTGTCCGGCTTGCGGTGAGGAGAACCATCAGTCTCTGCCTGTTTATCAGGCTGAGCAGTTCAACTACATCCGGGTGGACTCCTGTGACACCTGCCACACCTATCTCAACACCATTGATCTCACCAAGAATGGGCTGGCGATTCCTCAGGTGGACGAATTGGCTGCCATCCCGCTTTCTTTGTGGGCGGAAGAGCACGGTTACCAGAAGCTGCAGAAGAATGTGATGGGACTCTAAACCGGCATCACGGTGGTTGTACGCCGCCCGCTCCTCACAACTATTTGTGACGCGTGTCATACCCGGCTAGGACATCGCCCGGCACAATGCCACAGTGTGGTGGCGACGGGTTTGTCCCGTATCTCGCACGTTTTCTCTAACGAAAGCGTCTTTCGCCGGGGGGCTCACGCAAAGAACGATGGTTTGTTCCTGCGATGAGGGAGCCGATTCTGGGGGGCGCAGTGGAAGCAGGTTCAGATGGCGAGCGGATAGCGGCCTTTGCCGAGTCCACCGCTTTGAGGACGAAATGGCTAAAGGTAGCGTTGAAATTCACGTCGAGCGTTGCAAGGCCTGCGGTTTCTGTGTGGAGTTCTGTCCGACGAAAGTGCTGGCGCTCTCTACAGCTTTTAATTCCAAGGGATACCACCCCCCTTATCTTGCTACTCCAGAGAAATGCAGCGGCTGCGATTTGTGTGGCATGTACTGCCCTGATTTCGCGATTTTCGGATACCGGATTAAATCCCCGGACAACTCGGAGGCAGGTTCATGAACGCTGATCCGCGTGGAGTCCTCACTGGAGTCCACTTTATCGATGGAGATCACGCCTGCTGCGAGGGCGCGCTGGCAGCAGGGGCTCGTTTTGCCGCGGGCTATCCCATTACACCTTCCACGGAGGTTGTGGAACGCTTTGCCTCGCGCATTCCCACCGTAGGCGGAACTTTCATCCAGATGGAAGATGAGCTTGCGGCATCGATTGCCATCCAGGGGGCAGTTTGGGGCGGCGCCAAGGCCTTTACGGTGACCTCAGGCCCAGGCTTCTCGCTGATGATGGAGCACATCGGCTATGCCGCCATGACCGAGACGCCCTGCGTGTTTGTGAATGTGCAACGGGGAGGGCCGTCCACCGGGTTGCCGACCCTTCCGGCGCAGGCTGACATGATGCAGGCACGCTGGGGCTCGCACGGCGACTACGGAATGATTGCGGTCTGCCCTAATTCGCCCCAGGAATGCTTTGATCTCACCATAAAGGCCTTCAATCTAGCGGAGAAATACCGCGTGCCGGTCATGATCATGATGGATGAAGTCGTGGGCCACATGACTGAAAAGGTGGTGATCCCGCAGGCCGGTGAAATCGAAGTCGAGCCGCGGCGGCATACTAGCAAACCGCCTAATCAATATCAGCCGTATCAACCGGACGAGGATGGCGTTCCGGAGATTGTGCACGCCGGCGAGGGATATCGGTTTCACGTCACCGGACTCACGCACGACGAGCGCGGATATCCGGCGATGACGCCGCAGGTGCAAGACCGGCTAGTACGCCGCCTGAAGCAAAAAATAGAAAATGCGGTGGACCGGATCACCCTGACTGAAGAAGCCAACCTCGGTGAGGCCGATGTGGTGGTGGTCTCTTATGGGATCACCTCACGGGTGGCACAACGTGCGGTCGACCTGGCCCGGAAAAAGGGAATTCGAGTAGGAAAACTGCGGCTGATTACCGTCTGGCCATTTCCGGCGGCGCGCATTCGCGAATTGGCCAGCCGAGTGAAGGCGTTTGTAGTGCCGGAGATCAATCTGGGCCAGATTGTTCAAGAGGTCGAGCGCGCTGTAGGCGGCGCTGCCAAAACAATTGCAGTGAGCCATGCCGGCGGCAGCGTGCACAACCCTGAGGCCATCCTGCAAGCGATCGTGGAGGCAGTGAAATGAGCCTGATGGCGATTATCAATCCTGTTGAGCCGTTTCTGCGTTCCGACCGCATGCCGCACATATGGTGTCCCGGCTGCGGAATCGGGACGACTGTCAATTGTTTTACCCGGGCGCTGCTCGATGCCAAGGTGGACCTGGATAATCTGGCGATCGTGAGCGGTATAGGTTGTTCAGGGCGCGTTGCCGGGTATGTCCGGTTGGATTCGTTCCATACCACTCACGGACGCGCCATTCCATTTGCCACAGGACTGAAGCTGGCGAACCCAAAACTCAATGTGGTGGTCTATTCCGGCGACGGCGATCTTACGGCCATCGGAGGGAATCATCTGATTCACGCCGCCCGCCGCAATGTGGATCTCAAGATTATCTGTGTGAACAACCTGATCTATGCGATGACAGGAGGCCAAACCGCGCCCACGACTCCCGATGATGTCATCACCTCGACCAACCCATATGGCACATTTGATCCTTCTTTCAATTTGCCGCATTTGGTAGAGGCAGCGGGGGCGGTCTATGTTGCACGCTGGACCACCTATCACGTGCGCCAGTTGTCGCGAGCGATCGCAGAAATCTTCCAGAAACCGGGTTTTTGTTTTATCGAGATCCTCTCGCCGTGCCCCACTCTGTATCAGCGGCGCAACAAGATGGGCGACGGCCTTGACACCATGAAGTTCTACAAAGAGAAAAGCAAGATTCGCAATGGAGCGCCGACCAGCGAAGTTGGCATCAGCAAGCAGGGCGAGATCATTGTGGGCAAATTTGTCGATCGCACTCGTCCCGATTACCGGGTCTTAATGCACGACCGGATGAGCGAGTCTTTGGGCGAGCGTTACGTCGAGCAAGGCACGGAGGCGGCATGCAGCATTTGACCGAGGTTCGCGTAGCCGGGTTTGGAGGGCAGGGGGTGATTCTTACCGCCATTGTCATTGGCCGGGCAGCTTCCATCTATGCAGGCGGATTCGCGACCATGACTCAGAGCTTTGGTCCCGAGGCCCGCGGTGGCGCCTGCAGCGCGCAGGTGATCTTGTCCGATTCTCCGGTGCTGTATCCATATGTCACGCGGCCGGACATACTGATAGTGATGTCGCAGGAGGCCTACTCGAAATTTGTGCCTGAGCTAAAGCCCAACGGCACGCTCATCATCGAACAGGATCTGGTGCGAGTGGCAGATCTTCCAGCTGGAACCAAGGTGTTTGGTTGTCCTGCAACTCGCCTGGCGGAAGAACTGGGCAAGAAGATGGTACTGAATTCGGTGATGGTAGGCTTTTTCGCGGCAGTTACCGGATTGCTCTCCCCCGACTCCCTGCGCAGTGCTATCGCGGATTCGGTTCCGTCATCATTCAAAGAGCTCAACGACAAAGCGTTTGATCGCGGCCTGGAGTACGGGTTGACTCGATCCAAGGCAGAACCAGGCCGGACTGAAAATGGCATCCTCACACCGGAGTTCGACGGGGTCGCGTAGAACAGCAAACAGCATTCGGCATTGAGTCTGAACGGGCGATGGCTCCCCTCCGACGTCGACTCTGGGGAACTGCAGATCCCTGGCGGCCGCACCTCTACCCCAATGAGCCAAAAGCAGGCTCATTAGGGCCCGCTCGTGATGACGATCCACCTCGCTGCCTACCTAAAGAAAAGCTGCCGGATAGCAGACTAACTTACACTGGAAAAAAGCAGGCCCCATTCGCGGTCAATGCTGGCCGAGAATGGGGCAGTCTGCTTTATTCACTTCCTGAGAACAGGCAATGTGCTGAGAGCAGCTAATCCGCTACCAGTGCGCTTTTCTCATCGTGGGTCTCCAGGTGGCGCAGCGCATGTCCTGTGTACACCTGGCGCGGACGCGCGATCTTCTGTTCCGGATCCTCCAGCATCTCCTGCCATTGTGCCAGCCAACCCACGGTGCGCGGCAGGGCGAACAGCACGGTGAACATCTCGGGGCTGAATCCCATCGCCTGGTAGATGATGCCCGAGTAGAAGTCCACGTTGGGATAGAGTTTGCGTTTGATGAAGTATTCGTCTTCAAGTGCAATCCGCTCCAGCTCGAGTGCGATGTCGAGCTTGGGATTGCGGCCGGTGACCTTGAACACTTCTTCCGCGGTTCGCTTGATAATGCGGGCACGGGGATCGTAATTCTTGTAGACGCGATGTCCGAACCCCATGAGTTTGCCACGGCCTTCCTTGATCTGCTTGATGTAATCGGGGACGCGATCGACGGAACCGATCTGCGCCAGCATCGTGAGCACTTCCTCATTGGCGCCGCCGTGGAGGGGTCCGGAAAGGGCTGCGGCTGCAGCTGCGAGGGATACATAGGGATCGGCTTGCGAGCTGCCGACGGCGCGCATCGTGCTGGTGGAGCAGTTCTGCTCGTGGTCGGCATGCAGGATGAATAGGACCTCCATAGCCCGCGCCATTACGGGGTTGGAAAGATAGCGAGGCTCAGTGCGTTTCCACAGCATGTTCATGAAGTTCTCGGCGTACGTCAGGCCAACCTCGGGATAAACATACGGCAGCCCGTTGCGGTGACGATAGGCGTACGCAGCGATGGTGGGCATTTTGGCAATCAGGCGCGTGATCTGAAGCTTGCGAACCAGCGGGTCACGTATGTTGCGTGACGCCGGGTAGAAGGTCGAGAGCGCAGCCACGGTGGAAATCAGCATGCCCATGGGATGGGCGTCGTGATGGAAGCCATCCATGAACTTTTTCACGTTCTCGTGAATGAGCATGTGGTGATTGATCTCAGTGGTCCATTCCTTCAGTTCGGCCTCGTTGGGCAGGTCGCCGTTTAGCAACAGGTAGGCGACCTCCAGGAAGGAACAGTTTTCCGCCAGCTCTTCAATCGGGTAGCCACGATATAGGAGGATGCCCCGGTCGCCATCCAAAAAGGTGATACGGCTCTGGCAGGCGGCGGTGTTCATGTAGGCAGGATCGTAGGTCATCATGCCGAAGTCGTCGGGCTGCAGCTTGATCTGGCGAAGGTCAGTGGCGCGGAGATTGCCGTTGAACAGCGGAAAGGTGTAGGACTTCCCGTTACGATTGTCAGTTAGGGTGATGCTTTCTGAATCCATAGCTACTCCCTGAGCGCGGTTCAGCCGGTCCAGGCCGCTGAAACCGGAGAAATTTATAAGGCCGGAGGACGACTTAATGCCGCTACCAGAATATGAATGCGCAGCGGAAACGGCCGGGAATAAGCTCCGGCCTCAATCCTGCACGCTGTCGGATTCTGGCCGGGGATGTACGGGCAGTCTGTGAGTTGCGTCACAGGAAGGAGTGTCGTCCGCAAGGATCGGGCGGGTTCCCAGCCTAGCCGTCATTGGCCATCGATGGCTCTACCGGTGAGCGAGAAATTGACCGTAATCTGGGTTTCCACCTCTACCGGCCCGCTGTTCAGCAAATATGGCCGGTAGCGCCACTTCTTTACCGCGTCCATGGCCGATTCGACCAGTAGCGGATGTCCACGCAGCACGTGAAGGTTTTGAATGGTTCCATCCTTGCCGATCACCGCCTGCAGTACGACCTGCCCTTGAATGCCGGCTAAGCGCGCCAGGGCCGGATAGACAGGAATCACCTTGGAGATCAGGAGTCCTTCGGCAACCCCGGTGGAGATTTTCGCCGGACCCCTTGGGAGAGTTGCCTTGGGCAAGGGCGCAGTTGGCCGGACCTGATCCAGTAGGGTGCTCATGAAATCATCATTGCCAGTTCCCGTACTGCCGGCAACGCCAGGACCTGCACTGCTCCAGATGGCGGGAGGTGCCCCGTCATCCTCAATCTTCTTTACGCCGCGAGGAATTGCCGGGGGTTGGATCAAGTGGACGCCGACGACTTCGCTGGCGGCAGCCCGAGTGGAACGCTGGGTTGTGGGTGGCGCTTCGGCCGCCGGAGCCGGAGGAGCGGGAAGCGGGCCATAAATCCAGCGCCGAACCGGCAGCGCGTCGGTAAAGAACAGCGGGATGCAAAGCAGAATGCCAACACAGAGGCTCTGCATCACAAAGGAAGCCAGCGCCGCCCAGCGGCGTTGCCAGCTGCGGACAGGTTTTGAGGCGAACAGGGAATCTTCGAACACACGCCCTCCTTCTCAGGCCACCGAGGACCCGCGATCAGGTTTGGCGCATGCGCTGCCCGAATAGACACCGGGGGTTGTGATCTGGCACACAGCGGCGCGGGGAATTTTTTCAGCGCGCGAGAAAAAGATATGGGAACAAAACTGGTGATAAGGGTGTCGCTGCCTTTGGTCAGCGCTCGGCTCAGAGATGCTGGGTTGAGCTCATGCAGCGCCCTGGTGAGGTGAGCAAAAAGGCAAGATCCTTCGACTCCGCGCCTCCGACCCGCGAAAAACGCGGGTCGAAAAGCAACAACGGCGCGTCGCTCAGCATGACACTCGAATTCACTAAGCCCTGCTCAGAGGGTTTCCTTCCGGATGATTTACACCGGGAGTTAGCGTCCTCTGGCGCTGGTGATCAGGTGGCGCTCGTCGCTGCCCATTTCCCGCCAGAGCATTATCAGGTTGCGGCTAATCCAGGGATTGGTGCTGCCTGCCTCTTCGGCCCTGGCGAAATACTGATAAGCCAGAACACGATCGCGTGTCACGCAATGGCCCGTAGCGTACATGGCGCCTAGGTGGCTCATGGCTTCGGGGTTTCCCTGTTCCGCGGAGGCACGGAATGAGGAGAGAGCCTTCTGGCAGTTATGCCGCCCGCCTCGACCGTAAAGATACTCTTCGCCCGCAACAAGTAAAGGATCCTGACGTGCGGCATTTCGTGGTTGCACGCTATCCGGAGGAGTATCAATGACGGCAGAAGCTCGCTTGCCAGATGTCTCCTCGGCCTTCTGGGAAGCCGGACTTTGAGGTGTTGGCTTTTCTGCTGGGGCCAGCTCTGCTGCAGGAGTTGCACCGGCGCGGTTGCCTTCCTTAGCTGCCAGGGCGTGTTTCTCCGTGCCAGGAACCGCCTTCGGATTTTCGGCTTGCCCGGCGTCTGTTGAGGCAGGCGCCGCAGTTGAAACCGCACGCGAGGGCTCGCTTGTTTCCCTTTTATGGAGTGAAGCTTCGTCCGATGCAGCATGCTCGGTTGTGGGATTGTCAGGCGTGCGAGCTGCAGTGTCCTGTGTGGAAGCTGGCAGGTTGACTGGCCGTTGCTCCGAAGAGGATGTCTGCTGCTGGGCACTCGATGTCTTGGAACTCGCGATCCAGCTATCCAGAGAAACCGCGGCGCGGATCTTTGCCACGATGGGTGCGACATCGGGTGAATTGGCGATGTCCCGAATTTCGTCGCGCTTCCAGTAACCAGCGGCGAGTCCGGCAACCAATAGCAGGAGCAGCAGCCAACGGCCGATATGGCGATCACCATCGTCTTCAAGCAGGTAATCGTAGCGGTCAGGATCCTCTTGCTCTTCGCTCAAACCCAGGAATGAGGGACCGCTGATTGGGGGGACTGCTCCGCCCGTCGCGCTGGAACTGCGCATTGTGGGTCGTTCCTGAGATGCTGGGACTGCAGAAAGGCCGTTAAGGCTGTAGTTAACCTGCGCAGAGCTGGCTCGTACGACGGTCGCAGGAGATTGTTGCTCTCGGGAGAAGCGATTTTCAGATTGCCGGCCCGGAGATGAAGTCTCGGACGTTTGGGGAATCTTCGCATCTGCCAAACTCGCGGAGGTCAGAACCGGTGAGGGTGGAGTTTCTTCGGTTAGTTCTCGTGTTTCCAGGTGTTCGAGGCGGTTTCCGTTAGTAGGCTTGTCATCTTCCGCGCGGAATTGATGGGCGCTTGTCTCCCACTGACGCACAGCGGCGGCAAAGTCCTCAATTGGCCCACCCACAAGGGCATCTAAGGACCCACTCGTGACCGCAGCTGGTACAAGGGGGGAATCAGAAGGCGGCTCATGAGCTTCTTCGATCCGTACCCCGGGGGTCTCATCTGGCGAGGGTTGCCAACAATCAAGTGGTTCACTCGATGAAACCTCTAAAGGCCTGATCCGGCCCCCACAGTTTCTGCAATACTTGTTACGCTTGGCATTATCTGTGCCGCAGTGCTCGCACCTCAAGTTCGCATCCTTTGTCCCCGCCGGCGGCTGCGCGGAGGTCCGCCCTCGCGGAATTCAATTCCCCCCGAACACTGAGATTCTAATGCATCGGGCAAGGTTGGTTCGACGGTGAGATCAGCAACGAAAGCCCTTGTTCCGCTTGGCTTTACACAGCAGACAGGCGCATGTTACTCTGCCAAAGTAACAAGGAGACTGAAGAAAAGCAGGAGTGCACGAAGTTCAGTGTTAGCCAGAGAGCAGAAAAAGGGCATCATCGAGCAGTACCGCACCCACGCGACCGACACGGGGAGTCCTGAAGTTCAAATCGCCATCCTCAGCGAGAGGATCAGCGAGCTTACCGACCACTTCAAGACACACGCCAAGGACCACGCCTCGCGGCGGGGTCTGTTGATGTTGGTTAGCAAGCGTCGCCGTTTGCTCGACTACCTCAAGCAGTACGACTCCGAGCGGTACAAAGACGTTATTCAGAAACTCGGCATCCGCAAATAGCTGCCAAGCCAGATTGCGTCCGCAGGGCTGCGCTCGGAATAGGTGCGTTTGCCGATCTTCCGCCATAGTTAGCGGAAGATCGGAGAGCCTCTTCTGCCGTCCCCGGCTGAACACGTTCCCCTTGTCTTCGGATCCCCTTTCCACACGAATTCAGGCTGCTGGACGGGGTTTCCTCACGTGCACAACTGAGAAGAAGGATACAGATGAAGCAAGAAGTAAGCGTAGAACTCTCTGGCGGAAAAACTCTCAATTTTGAAACCGGGAAATTAGCAAAACAGGCCGGTGGATCGGTAGTAGCCCGCACTGGCGACAATGTCGTCCTCGCCACCGCGGTAGCCAATCTTGAACCTCGCGAAGGCATCGACTTTTTCCCCCTAACGGTGGATTACCGTGAATACACCTACGCCGGAGGACGCATTCCCGGGGGATTCATTAAGCGCGAAGGACGTCCCAGCGAGCGCGAGATTCTCACTAGCCGTCTCATCGACCGGCCCATCCGACCGCTATTTCCTGAGGGCTTCCGATGCGAGACCCAGGTCATAGCCCTGGTGTTGTCTGCAGACACACAAAATGATCCCGACATGCTGGCTATCAATGGCGCTTCCTGCGCGCTGGCGCTATCCGACATTCCGTTCCTCGGGCCGATCGGGGCAGTGCGGGTAGGTTTGATCGACGGCAAGTTTGTCGTGAATCCCAGTTATGACGAGCAGCGCGATGGATTGTTGCGTCTGGCGGTCGCCGGCACCAAGGACGGCATCGTCATGATTGAGGCCGGGGCAAGTGAAATACAGGAAGACACGATCGTGGATGCGATTGAGTTCGCACATGCCGAGATCAAAAAAATCTGTTCTGCGATTACGGAGCTGGCGGAAAAAGGCGGCAAGAAGAAACGCCAGGTGGAACCGGTCGAGTTCGATGAAACCTACTACAACCGCCTGAAGGCGAAGGTGGGTGATCGTCTTACGGATGCTCTGAACACGGAGAAGTATCCCAAGCTGGAAAGCTACACCAAAGTCAAGGAAATCAAGAACGAACTGAAGGCTGAGATCCCTGAGGAAAACGAAGAAGAGCTGGTCAAGCTTTCGCATTATTTCGAATTGTTGCGGGAGCGGATTTTCCGTGACCAGGTGATCGGCCAACGGCGCCGTCCTGACGGCAGGGAGTTTGATCAGATCCGGCCGATCTGGATTGAAGTGGGAGTTCTGCCGCGGGCCCACGGCTCGGCCATCTTCACGCGTGGCGAGACGCAGGCGCTGGTGACCACCACGCTGGGAACGGGTGAAGACATGCAGCGGGTGGAGCAGTTCGAAGGCGAAGCCAAGAAACGATTCATGCTGCATTACAACTTCCCGCCCTTCTCAGTAGGAGAAGTTGCATTTCTGCGCGGCCCGGGACGCCGGGAGGTCGGCCACGGTGCATTGGCGGAGCGCGCCATCAGCGGCGTGCTGCCGCCGGAAGCGGACTGGCCCTACGCCATGCGCGTGGTATCGGACATCCTGGAATCCAACGGATCATCGTCGATGGCCACGGTATGCGGAGCATCGCTGGCGATGATGGATGCGGGAGTTCCGCTGAAATCGCCAATCGCTGGGGTTGCCATGGGCCTGGTGAAGGAAGACGAGAAGTACGCGATCCTGACCGATATCGCCGGAGCTGAGGATCACTATGGCGACATGGATTTCAAGGTCGCAGGGACGGATACCGGTATAACGGCTCTGCAGATGGACATCAAGGTTACGGGCATTACAGCCGGGATCATGAGAGAGGCTATGGCTCAGGCCAAGCAAGGGCGCATGTTCATCCTCGGCAAGATGAATGAGGTGCTCAGCGAACCGCGCTCGACGATTTCGGAATTCGCGCCACGCTTCTACAGCCTGCAGATCCCGACCGACAAGATCAAAGACCTGATCGGGCCGGGAGGCAAGGTGATTCGCGGCATCATCGAAGAGACGGGCGTAAAGATTGATGTGGAAGATTCTGGTCGAGTCAACATCGCCTCCAACGACCAGGAGTCAGCCAAGAAAGCCTTGCAGATGATCGGCGACATCACTGCGACGGCGGAGATTGGCAAAACTTATCTGGGGACGGTGCAGCGACTGGCTGACTTTGGCGCCTTCGTGGAAATTCTTCCGGGAACCGATGGCTTGCTGCACATCAGCGAAGTGGCTGAGCACCGCATTAAGGACATTCGCGACGAGCTAAAGGAAGGCGATCAAATCCTGGTGAAGGTGCTCTCTATTGAGGGAAACCGAATCCGGCTCTCGCGCAAGGCCATCTTGCGTGAGCAGCGTGCCAAGATGGAGGGCGGCGAGGCTGCAACGCCTATGACCTTCGAAGGCGGCAGTGTCGAGCCTGGGAACGAGGCTGACGAGCCGGTGCGCGCCGGGTATACAGAGCGGGGAGAGCGCCATCATGATCGCGGTGGCGAGCGTGGTGGTGATCGTGGCGGTGATCGTGGTGGTCGCCGTCATGGCGGTGGCGGTCATGGCCGCGGCGACGGCCGCGGTGGACGCGGTGGCAATCGAGGCGGAAGGCGGTAAGGACATTTTGGGATCCCACCCTCCGCCAAAAGGGAGCGGAAGGGTGGGGCATCCCGTCTAGTTTTTGCCGTGCTGGGCGGTCTGGAGCACCCAATCTCACGAGCAGAACGCAACTTCTGCCGATGGTTAGTGCTACCACACACGGCACGCGTTGGCGCGCACCATTTTCACGCCCTGCTTGCAGCTAAAGGCCTGGGAGAATTCTGGCATGTTCGATTCCACATTGTTCACCCGCAATTCAGGCATCGAGTGCGGATTCGTGGTCACAATGGTGCGGGCGACCTCCGGACGCCAGGCATCACACCACGAGTAAGCATGACCCAGGAAAAAGCGCTGGCGCGCTGTCCATCCGTCAGGACCGGGCTCGTCCAACGATTTGCCGGCTTTTCTGTATTTCTCTTCCAGAGCCATCAGAGCAATACGAATTCCGCCATTGTCGGCGGTGTCCTCTCCTTGTGTAAGCAGTCCATTTTGCTTGACGCCCAGGCCGGGAATTTCTCCCGTGTACTCGTCCGAGATGCATTTCCCGCGCTCGTCGTATTTCTTTGCATCTTCCGGCGTCCACCAGTCGCGTAAATCACCTTTGGCGTCAAATTTGCGGCCTTGGTCGTCGAAGCCGTGAGTAATTTCGTGGCCGATGATCACGCCAATGGCACCGTAATTGGCCGCGTCATCTGCCTTGGGGTCGAAGTAGGGCGGCTGAAGTATGCCAGCAGGGAAGTTGATCGTGTTCAACTGGGGATCATAGTAAGCGTTGATGGTGGGTGGCGTCATACCCCATTCGCCGCGATCCACCGGCTTGCCGATCTTGTTCAGCTGGCGCCGGAACTCGAACGCCGTTGCCTGGTGAATATTTTCGGGGAAGTTGTCGCGCACAATCGTCACGCTGGAGTAATCACGCCATACCTTGGGATATCCGATCTTGTTCTCGATGGCAGCCAACTTGATATGCGCCTGCTTCCTGGTCTCGGGGCTCATCCAGTTGAGAGAGTCAATGTCGCGAGCCAGTGCCTGTTCGATGCTGCTTACCATTTCATCGACGCGCTCCTTGCTTTCCGGCGGGAAAGCCTCGGCCACATAGGCTTTGCCCAGCGCCTCGCCGAGATCACGATCGGCGAAAGCAACGCAGCGGCGCCAGCGTGGGCGTTGCTGCTGCGCCCCGGTGAGGGTGCGGCCATAAAAATCGAAATTCTCCTGCACGAAGGCTTTATTCAGGTAAGGAGCATTGCCGTGAAGAGTCCACCACAGGAGGTAGGTTTTCCAGTGCTCGAGCGGCTCATCCTTGATTGCTTGCTCCAAGGCTTGAAAGAACTTCGGCTCAGTCACGATGTAGTGCTGGGGAGTGGGCGCAGCGACGGTTTTAAGGTAGCGGTTCCAGTCAAAGGAAGGAGTCAGGGCCTGCACTTGTGTAAGCGTCATCACGTTATAAATGTTCTCAGGATCACGGCGCTTGACCGGGTCCATGGCTGCCTGTGCGAAGGCGGTTTCCATCTTGAGCACCACAGCGGCATCTGCGGTGGCCTGGGCCTCGCTCTCGCCTGTGAGAAGGAACATCTTGCGCACATGTTCCTTATATTTCCCCCGGGTCTCCTTGAGCTTGGGATTGTTGTCGAGATAGAAATCGCGGCCTGGCATGCCCATGCCGCCTTGGTCCATGCTGGTCACGACCAACGCGGCATTCTTGAAGTCCTGCTGCGGGCCGACGCCGAAAGCGGCTACCGCGGTCTGATTTTCGTCGCCATTCCAAGCCGCGGGAACGCTCTGGTGAATTCGGGCAATAAGTTCGGGCAGCTCTGCCTTGCTCTTTAGAGCCTTGATGCGATCCAGGTCGGGCTGAATCGCTTTCAGACCCTTGCTTTCAATCCCGCTCTCATCCATGCAGGCTGCCCAATAGTCACCAATCTTCTGCTGGGTGGCATCGCGCGAGGCTTTTGGATCAGACGCCTGAATCATCGTTTCTCGCAGCATGGTTTCGTTCCACAGTTGCAGATTGGAGCCTGTTCCCCAGACCGCCTGGTCTGGTGGAATCGGATTCGCTGCCAGCCATTTCGAGCAGGCAAATTTGTAAAAGTCGTTGCACGGATCGAGTGCCCGATCGACAACCCCAGCGTCGAAATGGTTCAGCGCAGGCGGAGGGGGAAAACCCGAAGCGGCGCTTTGGCCCAGCATGGTGCATGAGATCGACAGCAGAATGACGCACGGCAAACCACGAAACATCGACATGAGCAGGCTCCTTGAAACGAAATCCAGATGGAAGTTAGTTCCCTGATTATAGGCAAGGGCTTCTGGCCGGCGCATTGGAGGCGGGAAAACCATGCCCGCTGAGTGGATTTCCAGACCCTCTTTCTATGAGAGCATACCGATGAGCGAACGGCTCGTCCCAGAAAATTTCTCGCGCTTCAAAAATGATTTGACTTTGTGATCCTGGGGAAATCCAGGCGTGATTTCGATCTTTCTCTTCTGATGTGTTTACTGGTGCCTTAGTATTTCCGGGCTGTTCAACCCGGACAACGGAGAATCTCTATGAACCGCAAGTCTTTGCTGCTCTTCGCACTCGTGCTGCTGTCCTGTAAGGCTGGTGCAGACCAGGTGGTCCTGAAGAATGGAGACCGGCTAACAGGGAGCATCGTCAAGCTGGACGACAACAAGCTTACGCTCAAGACGGATTTTGCCGACGCCGTGACGATCAAGTGGGACGCGATCAGCAAGGTAACGGCAGAAAAGCCGGTTTATGTCCAGACTTCAGATCAGCAGAAGCTAAGTGTATCGAGCCTAAGCCGGCAGGATTCGGAGATCGTAGTAAACACCAGCGACAATCGTGAGCTTCGGGTTCCTGCTGTTAACTTGAAGGCGCTGCGATCGGAATCCGAGCAGCAGGCTTACGAAAAATCGCTGCATCCGGGGTTGATGGAAGGGTGGGTAGGCGGAGCCAATTTTGGGCTGGCGCTGGCGCGTGGCAACAGCGCCACCACCAACCTCGCCATCGGCGCCAATATGGATCGTAAGACTGGCAATGACAAAATCAGCCTGTATGAGGCATCGGTTTATAACAAGGATGACATTACGGACACGGTCAGCGCCAACACGATCCGCGGGGGGATCCGCTACGAACGGAATGTCACCAAGAAAGTGTTCGGTTATGTCAGTGGAGACTTCGAGTCCAACGATCTGCAGAAGCTGGACATTCGATCGATTATCGGCGGCGGTCTCGGCTACCATCTGATTGCCAAGCCGAAGACGACCTTTGACATCCTGGGCGGAATGGCGTGGACGCATGAGAAGTACGGGACGGGGGTTTCCAATAACTACGCTACCGCGAGCATCGGCCAGGAGTGGACGCAGAAGCTTTCCGAGCGCACCAGCTTTAACGAGAAGGCTTACATCCTTCCGTACTTGAGCGGATCGACAGGTGATTATCGGTTTGCCTTCGATGCCGGATTCACGACTAAGATCAGCCGCATCTTTGCCTGGCAGATCACGGCCAGCGACCGCTATGTGAGTAACCCGCTACCAGGTACAAAGGGTAACGATTTTCTGCTGACTACGGGGTTGGCGATCACGCTGGCAGGGGCGGGGAAATGATTCCAACCAGTTAGGTGATTAAGTCAGTTGCTCGACTGGCATCGCCGGTCTCTTGGGAAATAACTCTTTGATGCGCTTTATTTCGGCCCCAACCCCGCGCAGTTTTTCTTCAATGCGCTCATAGCCGCGATCGATGTGATAGACGCGGTCGATGATGGTCTCACCATCGGCCAACAGCGCTGCCAATACCAGGGAGGCCGATGCACGCAGGTCCGATGCCAGCACCGCGGCAGCGCTCAAGGGAGTTTTGCCCCGCACGATGGCGCGTCTGCCCTCGATCTTGATGTTCGCTCCCATGCGGGTCAATTCCTGCGCATGCATGAAGCGGTTCTCGAAAATATTTTCGGTGATGATTGACGTGCCATTCGCCTGGGTCGCCAGAGTCATATATTGCGCCTGCATGTCAGTAGGGAAGCCCGGGTATTCTTCGGTACTCATATCCGCAGCCTTCAATTCGCCGTTTCCCATTACGCGTACCGATTCCGCCCCCCGCCAGACCTTCACTCCAACTTCTTCCAGCTTGTTCAGCAGAGCCGTAAGGTGAGCGGGATCGCAGTTGGCGATGTTCAGATCACCCCCGGTCAGCGCGCCGGCAACCACAAAGGTTCCGGCTTCAATGCGGTCAGGAATGATACGGTGACGCGCGCCGTGTAACCTTTCGACTCCTTGCACATGAATGGTCGAAGTACCTGCGCCTTCTATCTGAGCCCCCATTTTGATGAGAAGATCAGCAAGGTCTTTGACTTCGGGTTCGCGGGCGCAGTTCTCTAACAGAGTGGGACCCTCGGCCAGGCTGGCTGCCATCAGCAAGTCCTCGGTGCCGGTGACGGTAATCCGGTCGAAGACGATGTGGCCACCGCGGAGACGGTCAGCGCGAGCTTCAACGTAGCCGTGCTCCTGGGTAATGGAGGCTCCCAGTCGCTCGAGGCCTTTGATGTGCAGATCAATCGGTCGCGCACCAATGGCGCAGCCGCCGGGCATCGAGACTCGTGCAATTCCCATGCGAGCTACCAGAGGACCCAAGACCAGGGTAGAGGCCCGCATGGTCTTCACCAGTTCGTATCTGACTTCCGGGGAGCTCAGATTCTTGCAACAAATGGTGGTACGGTGGTAAGCGCGTCCGTAACCGAGTTCCACCTCCGCGCCCATGCTGGTGAGAAGGTTGCGTTCGGTTTCGATATCGCGGACCTGGGGAATGTTTTCCAGGATCACCGGTTCTTCGGTCAGAATGGCGGCTGCCATAGCAGGCAGAGCTGCGTTTTTGGCGCCACTGATGCGAATCGTTCCCAGGAGAGGGTTGCCACCCCGGATGACAAACTTGTCCATTCCAACCTCTGAGTTATTGTACGGAACCGAGATTGTAAGTCGAGCCGCCGGGCTGGATGGATGATCACGAAGGTGTGTAAGACTAGATTGCGGTGCTGCTCGGCGACGCTGGGCGCGTGCTTCTGACATCTGCTGCCTGCTTTCTACACCGCATCAATCGCCTGGCGGACGTTGCCGCGTGTAGCTTTCAGCCGCTGCTGAGCTTGCTGTTTCGAAATCCCTGCCTTCAGCATCACCAGAGCAACCGGAAGGCTTCGTCCAGAAGCACGTAAGGTGCGAATGGCGATATCGCGTTGGATGCCGGCGGCTTGCTGAAGGATGGAGATGCCGCGCTCGAGCAGCTTCTTGTTCTTCAGCCGCACATTGACCATCAAATTGCCGTAGACATAGCCCAGACCGACCATGGCACCGGTGGTGATCATGTTGCACACCAGCTTTTGAGCGGTGCCCGCCTTCATGCGGGTGGAGCCGGAAACCACTTCAGGGCCCACTTCGATAACAATGGGGACCTCGGCAGCGGCTTCGAGGGGCGTGCCGGGGTTACAGACAATTGCCGCCGTTTTCGCGTCCTTCCGGCGAGCGTATTCGATGGCGGCCAGAGTGTACGGTGTGCGGCCGCTAGCGGCAATGCCGATCACAACATCCTTCGAAGTCGGGCTTAACCTCCCTAAGTCCCGCCGTCCCGCCTCCCGAGAGTCTTCACTCGCCTCAGCTTCAGAGCCTAAGGCGCGGACTCCTCCTGCGATTACGTATTGCACTACCTTCGGGCTAACGTTGAAGGTAGGCGGACACTCCACCGCATCCAGGGCGGCGATGCGGCCACTGGTGCCTGCCCCAACGTAAATCAGCCGGCCCCCGCTGCGCAGCGCGTCGCGGACCGTTTCGATTGCTCGGGCAATTTGCGGCAGGGCGCTGCCCACGGCGACCGCCACCTTCTTGTCTTCGGCATTGATGATCCCAGCGATTTCGAGTGCCGACCTGGTGTCGAGGTCCGAGGATGCCTTATTGGGGCGTTCGGTCTCGAGCCGGGCCAGATCTACAGCTGAGGAAATGCGCTTTGGCTTCATTTACGTTTCGGAGGAGATAGTCTTTATACTCAACTGTGATCGGTTGGCACGTCAATTCCCAGCGAGCGCACAATGGCATCGTGGAATATGGGCCGGACGTATTTGATCTTTTGTAAGCTACGGTCCGGCCAAGTACGGTTGGTGAGAAGAACCACGGCCAGCTGGCGGTCGCGATCGATCCACAACGAGCTGCCAGCATAGCCAAGATGGCCGATTGAGTTGGGAGAGAAGTATCGGCCGGCCTGGGAAGGTGGGGTGGGCGTGTCCCAGCCGAGAGCTCGGGCACTCCCCAGTTGCCGTTGGCAGAACAGATCCACGGTGTGCCGCTCGAGGATCGGTGCCCCTCCCTGCAGGATGCAGTTCGCAAAAAGGGCGAGATCACCAGCACTAGAGAATAAACCGGCATGCCCAGCGACTCCTCCCATGACCCAGGCATTTTCGTCTTGCACCTCGCCTTGCACGATGCCATGGCGAAACTCACGATCGTCGTAAGTGGGGGGAATCTGGGTCCGCCACTCCGTGGGCGGATTGAACGTCGTCTGCTTCATTCCCAGCAGATCGAATATCTCGCGGCGACAGAATCGATCCAGCGGTTCGCCCGTTATCTGTTCCAGCAACACACCAAGAATGATGAACCCGATGTCGCTGTACTCGGTGCGGGTTCCAGGATCCGTGACCAGGGGAAGAGTGAAGGCGGCCTTGATCAGCTCCTCGCGTCTGTGGGCCGTCTTAAAGAGGCGCTCGTAAGCGGGAAGACCGGAGTTATGAGTAAGCAGCATTCGTATCGTGACCTGCCGTCGGCGAGGGTCGCCGGTATCGAAGTTGCGAGCGATCTCCACAAGTGGAAGATCAAGATCCAAAAGACTTCGCTGGAAAAAAAGCATGGCGGCGCTGGTAGTTGCGACCGCTTTGGTGACGGAGGCCAAGTCCCATATGGTTTCCGGCTTCACCGGCGGAGATTCCGGCTGATAGGTGAATCGTCCTACGCCATCCATCGCCACGAATTGAGCGCGGTGCGTCACGGCAAACGAGGCGCCGGGAAAGGCACCGTCGGCGATGGCTTGCTCGAGCACTTCGAAGGCTGGCGAGAAATTGGAGCGCTGCGATTTCAGTGAGCGTTGAAACGCAGTCGTGGTGTTTGACGTGGTCAGGGGCGTTGAGCCTCGCTTTCCTCCAGAACTCTCTATAGCAGACAGCACCCACGTGCGAAAGGCAATCACTTAAGAGTCACTCTCTCGCCTTGGATTCGGATTCAACGATCATATGAAAACCCGTAACCGAGGGTTCCGAACAATTCCATTTGCTGGATATCCACTGTTCCACTTTGGGTAGCGTGATTGTTTTCAATCCGTTACGAGTGTGCATTTTTGGATTGTGAATTGCCGATAATCGGGGATAAACGGGCAGTAACAAAGTAAATAACTCGCAGTTTCGGGTGGTGGGACGAGTCCTGCGGAGAAATTGAGCCCTTGCTCCCGAAATAATAGGTGTTCGCCCGTTGCCTCCCGGCGCTGCTTCATCTGGACAGGTTTTCCCCAACAGGAGGTCGTGGCATGAAAAAGTATATCCGCCTGCTTTTCCTTCCAGCGCTGCTCATTGCATCGAGTGCCTTTGCGCAAGTGACTACCGGTCAGATCAATGGAACTTTGGTCGACCCCTCCGGAGCGGTGGTGACCGGGGCTACAGTCAGTGCGACAGAGGTCGAAACCGGCTTTACGCGCTCCACGCAAACTAATTCCACCGGGAACTATGGCTTGGTGGCGTTGCCTCCCGGACATTACAACCTTAAGACCGAAGCCAAGGGATTTGCCACGCTCGAGCAGAAGAATATTGAAATCATTGTAGGTCAAGCGCTAACCCTGAACTTTACGTTGCGCACCGGTACCTCTACCGAGGTGGTGGAGGTCAGCGGCGAAGCCCCTCTGATTGAGACTAGTAGATCTGACATCGGGGGCTCGGTTTCCCCGCAGGAAGTCAGAGATCTTCCGGTGCGAGATCGCAATTTCGCTTCCCTGATGGCCCTGGTCCCTGGGGTGAAACCCGCACCCAATTTTGATCCCACGAAGAGCCGCTCAGGCACGGTGAGCGCTGGCGGAAGCGACGGTCGCGCTTTTGATTACAACGTTGATGGGGGAGACAACAAAGATACGGTTATCGGCGGCATCGTACAGAATTACACCTTAGAAGGCATCCAGGAGTTCAACGTCGTCACTAACCGGTACACCGCTGAATCCGGACGCGCGGTGGCGGGTGTCGTGAACGTGGTGACCAAGTCGGGCACCAACAAACTGCACGGGACAGCTTTTGGCGAGTTTCAACTTAGCACCTTTAACGCAAAGTCAGAATTCGACCGCACGGCCGGCCCCGACGGCAAGCTGTTCACACCCGACGATGTGGAACTGTCCAAGCCTGTTTACCATCGCTATCACTTCGGCGGATCGGTGGGCGGACCGATTATTAAGGACAAGTTTTTCTTCTTTGGAGCTTACGAGTACAAGCGCGAGCTGGCGGCCATCAATCCCGACCCCACGGCGGTGGCCAACCTGGAGCTTCTGCCCCAGGCATCTCCCGCCACCAAGATCGACACGCCATTTTTTGATCAGCTTGCGACGATCAAGCTCGACTATCGATTCAATGAGCGCCATAGCATTTTTGCGCGCTACGGCCGCGAGCGGTGGAACACGCTGAATGACCAACCGACAACGGCGGGGACTCCAATTGCAGATCTTTCAGAAGCGACTGCCAATACCAACCAGTTCCATTCCATGGTGCTGCAGGACAGCTATGCGCTCTCGAATAACAAGGTGAACGTCGCTGCCTTTCAGTTCCAGGATTTCGTGAATGAGATCAATGCCACTCCCGGCCGCACCTTCACATTGCCGGTAGCCGGGGGCGGAACCGCGGTTAACCCGTTGCTGACGTTCCCAAGTGCGGAGTTGGGCAATAATATAAACGTTCCGCAACAAACCCTGATCCGCAAATACCAGTTCCGCGACGACTTCAGCTGGGTGAAAGGACGTCACAACCTGAAAGTGGGCGCGAACTGGATTTACATTGCCAAGATGGGTGGCTATTTCTTCTCCGGTCTTGGATACCAACTTATCTTCTTTGATGATCCGACGACTATTTTTGGCGCTAAAGCCGCGGACTATCCTCAAGGATTGTCAACGCCAGGTGCAGTGCAAGAACTGATATATAGCGCCGGCAACGGCCGTACTGACAATCCTCAAAATCCTCACGCCCTGGGGCTGTATTTTCAGGACGATTTCAAGGTTACTTCCCACTTAACATTAAACCTCGGCCTGCGTTGGGATGCGAATTTGTTCGTTCTTCCACCCCAGTTGCGCACTGACCCCTTGCAGACGAACCGTGTAGTTACGATTCTGCGGCAACTAATTGCCGCCAATCCGACCAGCCCCGCCGCTGCCGAGGGCTTGGCGCGAGCGAAGTATCTCGCCGGCAGCACCGATGATTTGACGCGAACCACCGCTTCCTATAAGGAATTCCAACCACGAATCGGTTTTGCCTGGGATCCTACGGGGGCGGGTAAAATCGTGATCCGCGGCGGTTATGGCATCGCACGCGATCAGGTGTTCCAAAACCTGACGTTGTGGTCCATTCAGCAGTCGAACACTACGCTATACCAGAGCGGTCTGATCGACTTGTCGAATAGCAGCGGTCCTCCGTCTCCCGCCGGTGATCTGGCAACTTTCCGCTATGGCATCGACCCACTGCCGGCGCCTGCTGCTGCTGCCACCGATCTGGCTTTCGGCGCGCGCGGCCGCTTGGACGATCCTAAACTGACCGATCCCTGGTCGCAGCAGATGTCGATCGGCAGCGCGATCGAACTGAATCCCGAGTACGCTTTGTCCGTCGATTACACCCACGTGCTAGGAACGCATGAATTCCGCATGTTGGACGACAATCCCCGGATCGGGTCGATATGCAACCCAGCCTTCGGGGGTTCCACGTCAGATCCGCGCTGCGTCAATGGAGCTGGTACTCGCTTGCTGGATGCGGCGTTTGCGGCGGCGGGAATTGGCGCAGGCCGGCTTGCCGATTTGCGTACTGCTGCCAGCAATAACCGCTCGCTCTATGACGGCATCAACTTCGTATTCAAGAAGCGCATGTCGCACAATATCGGGTTTCAGGCCAGCTACGTTCTGTCCTGGTCGCGTTCCTGGGGCGGAATTCCAGTGTCGTCGTATGGAGGTTCCTACCTGACGTCGGATCGAGCCTTCCAGTTCCGCTCCAACAATTGGGGACCCACGGACTTCGACGAGCGGCATCGGTTTGTGATCAGCGGCATCTTCATGCCGAAGTGGGGGATCGAACTGGCGCCACTGTTCCAAGCGTCATCGGCGCGTCCGATCGACTTTTACCCTGGTGTTGACATCGATGGCGATGGGCGGCCGTACGTAGATCGGGTTTGTGTAGGGTCCAACCCCAACAATGCACCCATTACCTCCGCTCCGGGATGTACGCAGGTCAAACCCAACTCCCTGCGCGGGGACGCCTTCGTGCAAATGGACCTCAGCATTGCCAAGCGGTTCCATCCCACGGACTGGCTGGCAATTCGCCCCTTCTGGGAGTTCCACAACCTGTTTAACCGTTTCAACAAGTGTAATTCGGTGGCTAACGATGCCAGCCAACCCAACTTCCTGCAACCGCTCAGTGGACCGATCAGCGGACCGTATTGCGCTCTGAACGGTGGGGTGTACGGCACGGGAGGCGGCTCTTTTGGACCTGGCTTCAGCGCGCCGTTCCGCTCGCAATTTGGAATCCGTTTCGAGTTCTAGAAGCGGGATTCTGAGTTCGATTTGAGGAGGCAGGTGTGAAAGCACCTGCCTTTTTTGTTAGCTCGCGCGTTCTTCCGCCCATCCTGGGTCATCAGCATGACAACAGGGGCTAAACCTTCGCGTCTTGCGGGTGCCCTCTGCCTCTTGTACATTCGCGTTGCACTTGCCATCCGAGTCCAGAATGCGCCCATTCCGGAAGTTGTCGAAGTTTCGTTCTTTCTCCATCAGACTGCTCCTCTCGCAGATCCTGCTGGTCCTGAGTTGTCCACTCCTTGCGCAGCAGCCAAGTCTTGCCGCAGTTGACGAAATCTTGGAGAAGGCGATTGCAGAACAAAAGCCTCCCGGCGCAGTGGTCCTGATTGGCCATGATCACAGCGTGATTTACCGGAAGGCGTTCGGGTTTCGCAGTCTGGAACCCACGCGCGAGCCCATGACCGCCGACACGATCTTTGACGTTGCCTCCCTCACCAAATGCATGGTCACTGCCACTGCCAGCATGCAACTGCTGGAGAAGGGGCAGATTCGACTGAATGATCCGGTCACGCGATACATTCCTGAGTTTGGGATGAACGGGAAACAGGACATCACGGTGCGCCAATTGCTGACGCATTTCTCCGGGCTGGCCGAAGATCTTGACCTGAAGCAGCACTGGGAGGGATATGACACTGCCGTCCGCATGGCGATGGAAGAGACCCCAGTCTATCCGCCGGGCTCGCGGTTCCTTTACAGCGACATCAACTACATCGTGTTGGGAGAGATAGTTCGCCGGGTGTCGGGCTTTTCCCTGGATGCCTATGCGACCACGAACATCTTTAAACCGCTGGGTCTGGAGCACACCGATTTCACACCACCTGCGGCATGGCGGCCGATAATTGCAGCCACGGAATATGATGAACGCGGAGTCATGCTGCGTGGGGTGGTGCACGACCCTACCGCGCGCAGGATGGGCGGAGTAGCCGGACATGCTGGATTGTTTTCGACGGCCGATGACGTCGCGCGCTATGCGCAGGCGCTTCTGGACGGCGGAGCTCCCATCCTTTCCGCTCTCAGCGTCGAAAAGATGAGCACACCTCAGCAACCGCCGACAGCGAGCTCGTTGCGAGGATTGGGTTGGGACATCGATTCGCCTTTTTCCACCACCCGTGGTGAGTTTTTGCCAGTAGGATCATTTGGTCATACCGGATTCACCGGAACTTCGCTCTGGATTGACCCATCAACCAACACCTACATCATCATTCTGGCGAACTCGGTGCACCCACGGGGACAAAACTCCATCGTCTCCTTACGGTCGCGGGTGGCGACTGCGGTGGCGACGGCGCTGAAACTGACACCGTCAGAAAGCGAACAAGTGCGGCTGCGGCAGATTACTGGATACAACGAGACCTTGAGCGCAGCCCACCGCGTGATGTTTCGCAATGGAATGGTCAAGACCGGCATTGATGTTCTGGAATCGCACAACTTCCAAGAGCTGCAATCGAAAGACAGCCACAAAACCCGGATCGGTCTCGTCACGAACCAGACCGGCGTCGATTCCAGCGGGCGGCGAACGATCGATGTGCTCGCGCATGCTCCGGGAGTGGAACTGGTCGCGATTTTCAGCCCTGAACACGGCGTCACAGGAGGATTGGATACCGCGCAAATCGGCAATACACGCGACAGTGCTACCGGGATTACGGTGTATAGCGTTTATGGGGACAGCGACGCTAAACGACGCCCCGATCCTGCGGTACTGAAGAATCTGGATGCGGTTATCTACGATATTCAGGATGTCGGCGTGCGCTTTTATACCTATGAGACCACGCTGGGTTATTTCCTGGAGGGTGTGGCCAAAGCGGGAATTGATCTGATCGTGCTCGATCGTCCCAATCCAATCACTGGGGCATTTGTACAAGGGCCGATCTCCACTCTGCAGCGCGGCGCCTTTGTGGACTATCACCCTTTGCCTGTGCGCCATGGGATGACGGTCGGGGAACTGGCCAAGCTTTTCAATTCGGAACGAAGCATCGGAGCTCGGCTGAGGATCGTTCCCATGAACGGA
The DNA here is from genome assembly GCA_035624455.1 of Terriglobales bacterium. Classification (NCBI taxonomy): domain Bacteria; kingdom Pseudomonadati; phylum Acidobacteriota; class Terriglobia; order Terriglobales; species Terriglobales bacterium. The sequence continues at coordinate 11,765 of DASPRM010000166.1, read as the reverse complement.
TGGATGCGGGGAGACTGGTTCGATTCCACAGGCTTGTCTTGGGTGAATCTCTCGCCGAATATGCGCAGCCTGACTGAAGCCACGCTCTATCCTGGGGTGGGTTTGGTTGAGGGGACCAACATATCCGTCGGCCGAGGGACGGGCACTCCCTTTGAGGTGGTTGGAGCACCCTGGATCAAGCCAACCGAACTGGCTGCGTATCTCAATGGCCGCATGATCCAGGGGGTGCGTTTCGTGCCGGTGAGCTTTACGCCGATATCCAGCAATTACGCCAACCAATTGTGCGGCGGGGTGAACATTGTAGTGGTGGATCGGAATTTCTTTGATCCGACGGAATTGGGGATTGAGCTAGCGTCGGCCTTGCGCAAGCTTTATCCGTCTCAGTTCCAACTGGATCGGATGATCGAGCTGTTGGGCAATCAGTCGGCATTTAACGCGCTGCTGGCGAATGAGGATCCACGGATTATCACGGAAGGCTGGCGAGATGAACTGGATGAGTTTGTGAAATTGAAGAAGAAGTATCTGATTTACTAAGCCGCAATTAGCAGTCGGCAATCAACATTTGGTCATCCCAGATTAGCGCCGAAGATCACGGCGCGAACTTGGGGCACCCCAATGCATTCAGCGGAACTGCAGATCTCTGGCAGGCTGAAGCCTGCTCGTGATGACAAAATCAGCGATGTTGCCTAGCTGGTTGATCGTTTCGGGACAACCCTTTGCAACAGACGCGGAATCTAGTTACCTAAAGCAAGAAACGCGTAGATTCGGAGCTATACTTGGCCACCAGTTAGCCTGGAGGAGACCAGCGCTATGCGTGCTCTAAAGTTGGTGTCACTACTTTCCGTTCTGGTGTGCGCGGCTATGGCGCAAGAGCCGCTGTCCAACACAGACCCATTCGCGCACGGAACCAATCTTTCGCCGATTTTCAGCGAGGGCAAGGTCACCCTTCCTGCAGGCACGCAAATCCCCCTGCATTTGAAGCAGGGAATCTCCACAAAGAGCGTCAAGGTGGGCGATGCGGTTTATGCTGAGACAACTTTCCCTATTACGGGGAATGACCGCGTGATCATTCCTGCCGGGACTTACGTTCAGGGTCGGATCACGGAGGTGAAGAGGCCGGGCCGCGTTAAAGGACGCGCAGAAGTATTGATGCATTTCACCAGCCTGGTATTTCCCAGCGGCTATACCACGATGTTGCCGGGAGCAGTGGAAAATGTGCCGGGAGCGGAAAACCAACACGTAAAGGGAGAAGAGGGCACCATTCAGCAGAATTCCTCAAAGGGGAAGGACGCCGCGCAGGTTGCCCAGACCGCAGCGACTGGCGCGGTCATCGGTGGTCTCGCGAGCGGCGGCACGGGAAAGGGCGTGGGGATTGGCGGGGCTGCCGGGGCAGCAACCGGATTGGCAATCGCAATGTTGACCAGAGGCAACGATATCCTGTTGCCAGAAGGAACCAGCGTGCAGATGGTGTTGCAGCGGGCCCTGACGCTGGACGAGGCCAAGCTACACCGCTGAAAGATGATCTTCGCTGCGTCTGCGATGCGAACGATCTGCAAGCAGATAGAAGCGTCATGAGTAAGTAGGTCGCAACTTACCCTGCGCAGGTATTCCTTCTGCTAGACTGGAACGGCAGTCGCCACGACGCATCCGGTATGGCAATCCGAACAATTTTTCTGATGGTGGAGGAGTGCGCCGACGGGCAGCGTACGGGTTGGCATGAGTTCGTCCGAGACTATGCGCCAATTTCGCGCTTGCTGCTAAGCCACTACTTTCCTTCGCTCTCTCCCGAGATCGGTAGCCATATCCAAGGCGTCTTCGAGAGCGCACAGAAGGACGGAAATGCCTGGTTCCGGAGCTTTAAATTTCAGAATGAACGCGAGTTCATGATGGAGTTCCGCCAGTTGGTTTTCGCCTATGGCCGCGCCAATTCGCGGATTCCGGCTCCGGAGATTTCGCTCGATCAGATGCGCGAGATCATGCGCAAGCTCAACGTGGTCGAGCAGGAAATCCTATGGCTCTTCGTAAAAGGGTACACAGCCCCGCAGATCGCACCGATCATGATGAACGCAGAGGCTACCGCGAATGCGGTGAAGGAAATGGCGCAGCAAAAACTGGGGCAAGTGCTCCCTGGCGCCACGGCGCAGGCGTTTAACGTGTCTGCACGCGTGCTTATTGAGGCGGCGGAAAAGACCCGAACTGAACATTGCCTTCCACTCAAAACGTTCAACAACCTCATCAATGGCCAGGTCTCCTGGCGGGAACGGGAGTTGGCGGAGGAGCACATCCGCGACTGCTTCTATTGCATCGACCGCTTCACTTCTTTTCAGGAGATGATTCGACTGCGGAAGGACACGCCGCCGCTCTCCGAGCAGGAAATCGAATCATTGCTGCAGGCGTTGCACTTTGCGCCTGTGAAAAAGAAGGGCTTCCTGGGACGAATCTTTGCGAAGGCTTAGAGGGCTAACGCGCCAGACTCGCCGCGAAAGGGCCACAGCTAACCTGAAAGCTTAAGATTTGGCTCCGCGACTATTCGATCCTCCTACTTCAGTGCAAACAGCGCATTCACGTGTGCCGTGATCGTGATCTTTTGAGGAGAAAATTCTGCTGTTGGAGGAGGCGCCGGAGCCATGGCTTCCGCCCGCGCCATTATAGGCATAGGCCGAATGGGCTCCGCGATGTTGACGGAGGCAAAAACCAATTCACCCAGAGATCGGTTGCTAGCCTGTGCGATGGCTGCGGCCTGCGCACGCGCTTTATGGAAGGCATCCTCGGAGGCTTTTGCCTTCGCTGCTTCCATGTCTTCCAGGGTGTAATTGATGGATTGATTTCCAGTTACATCCATATCCGCCAGCTTGTCTTCGATTGCGGGAAGCTTACTGAAGTCGCGAAGTTTGAGCGTTACATTGGAACTGGCGCGATAACCTTCGAGCTTGCGCTTGGGTGACTGATAGTCGTACACAGGCATCAGGGAGAAATAGCCAACCTCGGCTTGCCGGGGATCGATTCCGTTGGAGCGCAGGATTTCGCGAACTTGTTCAGCCGCCTTCGCAGCCCTGTCATAGGCATCACGTGAAGACTTTTCCTGAGCGGAAATATTGAACTGCAACACGATAGTATCCGGCGGCGTCTCATACTTACCGTCTGCACCTACGTATATGGTGTTTGGCTGAATGAAAGGACGTTCTTGAGCTGGCAAAAACTGAACTGCCCAGAGCAAAATCAAAAATAGTTGAAATCTGAAGAACATTTTCATTTTCGGCCTCTTTACTGGGGAACGAAGGCAGTAAGAATTCTTGCATTATGCCTACCATCGTCGGGATCGCATTTCGGCGTTGAGCTATCGGGGACCGTGCCCCACGAGTTCCAGCACGCGGTTGGCGCAGGATCGGCAAAACGAGTTCTCTTTCAAATCGATCCATTCCACCGCATGTGAACCGGCCATCGCGCAGCGGTAATCGTCGCAATGGGTCAATTCCAAGGTGTGGCCCAATTCGTGGACCGCCTCCTTCAGCATGCGGGTATGCAGAAGATCGAGGTCGGGAGGAAGGCCGTAGAACTCCTGGCGCAGCCGGTGAGTGGAAATGAGAGCACAAAAGCCGCCCATCTGTGCCTCACCGAAAACGAAGGTGAGGATGGGGATGTAGAGGTCAACGTCGGTAACGGCGAGCAAACGCCAAGTGTTGCTGTTCACGTGATGCTGAACGCAAGCGAGAATCTCGCTGGAGTGATACTGGCCGCGCTCGGAATGAAAGGCAAATTTCGGATCCAAGGTAGTGGTCAGCACCTGACAAGGAGTGGCGAAATGGTGGGCGAGCTGGACAGCTAAGCCTTCCAGCACGCGCCCCTCGAGTTCGCCTACCGCGAGCAGTTGCAAGCGCTTCATTTATTTTTCAACGAGAGCACCGCGGCTCCATCCATACTTCTTGAGTTTGTTGTGCAAGGTAACGCGGTCGATGTTGAGCACTTCGGCAGTGCGCGTCTGGTTCCAGCCGCACTCTTCCAAAACACGCAATATGTGGATCCGCTCCATAGCCTCCAACGTCTTCGCCTCCGGGGGCTCGGGTGCGGTTTTGGAATGGAGGATGAAGTCCTGCTCGCGTAGTTCGGGCTCCTGCGCAACGACCATAGCGCGTTCAACCGCATTTTCGAGTTCACGGACGTTGCCGGGCCATTCGTATTGCTGCAGCAGATCCATCGCCGGGGGTGCTACGCGGTTGATTCGTTTGTTCATCTGTAATGAGAACTTCTTGGTGAAGTGATTTACCAGCAGCGGAATATCTTCCTTACGATCACGAAGCGGAGGCAGCTCGATGCGAAACACGTTCAAGCGATAGAAGAGGTCGGGCCGGAATTTTCCTTCGTCGATCAGGTCTTCAAGCTTCTTGTTAGTTGCGGCAACACAGCGGAAATCGACATGGATGGGCTGATTCCCCCCCACCCGTACGATCTCGCGTTCCTGCAGTACGCGCAGGAGATCAGTTTGGGTTTTTAAGCTGATGTCGCCGATTTCGTCGAGAAAAATCGTACCGCCCTCGGCGATCTCAAACTTGCCTTTCTTGCGATACTGGGCGCCGGTGAAGGCTCCTTTCTCATGCCCAAACAGCTCGCTTTCCAGCAGAGTTTCTGTCAGCGCACCGCAGTGGAGCACGACGAGCGGGTGAAAGCGGCGCGGGCTGGCAGCATGGATGGCTCGAGCAACCAGTTCCTTGCCCGTGCCGCTTTCGCCGTTAATGAGCACGGTGACGTCGGTGGGCGCCACAGTCTCAATGGCCTCGAATACGCGCTTCATGGCCGCGCTCTGTCCAACCAGGTCAGAAGGAATGGCGGTTTCAGCGACTACCTCCCGCAAGCGAACATTCTCCTCCTGGGTGCGACGGTGGGAGAGAGCTTTGGCTACGGTGTGAGCGATCTCGTCCGGATCGAGCGGTTTAGTGACGTAATCATAAGCGCCATTCTTAAGAGCGGCGACCGCAGTTTCGACGGAAGCGTAGCCGGTCATGATGATGCAGATCAGTTCGGGATCGATTTCGTGCATGCGGCGCTGCAGCTCGATGCCGTCGGTGCCGCGCATTTTGATGTCCACCAGCGATACGTCCCAGGATTGTTCCGCCATGCGGGAGAGAGCTTCGCTGGCGTTCTCGGCGGTTCCGACTTCGTAGCCTTCTTCGCGGAACCATTTGTTAAGCGAGTCACGTACGCTGAGTTCGTCGTCAACGATCAGAATTTTCCCTTTGCCTTCCATTGCAGTTACCTCGATGTGGCTGCCAGGGCAGAGCTAGGCGATGCAGCTTTGGCATCTGCCGGCATGAAAATGTAGAAAGTAGTTCCTTTCCCGGGTTCGGACTCCACTTCGATCACACCATGATGGCGCTCGATAATGCTGTGACTGATAGCGAGCCCGAGACCTACGCTCTTACCAGTTTCCTTAGTGGTGAAAAACGGTTCGAAGAGTTGCGGAAGCAAATCCTTGGGAATTCCAACGCCATCGTCACGCACCTGAATCTCCACCTGCTGGCTTTGCGGCAAGTAGCGGGTGCGCACCCACAGATTGCCGCCCCGCGGCATGGCGTCGTGCGCGTTCATGATCAAAGCCAGGAGGACCTGCTCGATCTGCGCCTGATCGCAAGCGATTGTAGGAAGATCTTCAGCCAGATCGGTCTGAAGTTGAATGCCCGCCATGTCGAGCTGATGCTGAACCAGTTTCAGGGCGCGCTCGACAACGGAATTCAGATTGCCCTGCGCGATGTTAAGCGGCGCGGTGCGGGAAAAGGTAAGCAGATTCTTCACCAAGTCTCCGCAGCGGCGACTTTCGCTCTCGATCAGGCTAAGGCATTCTTGGATTTCTTTGTGGCGGCTCTCTTCAATTTGGACGCGGTCGATCCAGCGCCGGAGCAGCTTGGCGTAGGTGAGAATGCCGGAGAGGGGATTGTTGATCTCGTGCGCCAGAACGGCAGCCATCTTGCCGAGAGACGCCATTTTCTCCGCGTGCAGGATCTGCTCGTGGGCATTCTTGAGCTCGCGGGTTTTGTCAGCGACACGCTCTTCCAGAGTGCGTGCCCAGGAGGTAATCTCTTCGTGGGCGGAACGCAGTTGTAGGCTCATGTCGTTGAACGAGCGGGCCAGATCCCCCAGTTCGTCAGAGGAATCGATAGCGATTTGGTATCCCAGTTCACCCTCGGCCAGCTTCTCCGTACCGGAGGTCAGGGCTTTTACTGGCCGAGCAAGTACGCGCCACACGAATAAAGCGGTAAGGGCTGCGATGAATAGCACGGCGAATGCCGTGTAAGCGAGCATCTGGCGTGTGCTTTCGGCGAGAGCAGAGTCCGCGCGCGCGAGCGACAGGTTGGTGTCGAGCACTCCCAGAATCTTCTGGCTCTCGGGATGGGCGTGGCATTGGGCGTTGCTACACGCGGGAGCGTTTTCAATCGGGGTGATGATTCCAAGAATCCTGGAACCATCGGCGCGGTAGATGCGAAAACGATCAGGCCGATTCAGACGTGTGAGTGGCTGCGCCTGGGCATGGCAACCGGTGCAGGCTTCGGCCTGGGTATTGACCCGGTTCCCAACTTCGCTGGTATCGCTGGAAAAACTGATGTTGCCGGTTTCATTGATGATGCGAATGCGAAGGATTCCAGGCTCGCGCGCGATCGTATTGATGAGCTCGTACAATGCCTGGCGGTCGTTGCGCATCATGTGATAGGAGGCGCTGCGCTTCATTGTGTCGCTCATGCGTTCAGCAGCGGCGAGAGTAGCGCTTTCCAGATGACGGCGGTGGAGGCGGATGTTGACGTAGCCGAGGAGAGCGAAGGTGACGATCATGGCCGCGAGCAACAGGACAATCAGCTTAGTGCTGAGGCTGCGGCTCAGGCGACGGAAACGCCAGAGGTGCGATGGCGCAGCATATGATTCGGCAGCATCGAGTTGATCAGTCTCCGGCATGGCTCAAGACCGTTGCTTTCACCAGCACCGGCACTTCGGACGGCCTTTCCGCAGTCTGGTGCTCGGAGAAGATGGGTAAGTACTTCACGGCCATCGCAAACAGAAAAAATCCTGCGGCAATGATGGCGCCAGTGATAGCCACCTCCGTCCACTTGGGGATGTAATGCAAGCCGGCGGCAGTTTCCATGCCGGTGATGCTGACATTGAGGCGGTTGGTAATGAATCCGAGGACAACAAGAACGGCGGTCAAGTAAAGCCCACCTGCGGAGTTGCGGATGTTCTTAAAGACAAGCAGGATGACAGGAACGACCACGCTGAGGCCGATTTCCAGCAGGAAGAGATTGCGTTCATAACCGGAGGTCAAAAGCAGTTTGAGAACGCCGCGATGGAGCAGATCCTCGAAGCGCAGGATGCCGTATACAGTTAGCACCACCAGGAGCACGCGTCCCAATTCCTGCAGGATGGGCAGTTCCAGCTCACGACCGAAATGTTTCGAGCTCATGGAGGATTCGAAGATGGTCATGGCTAGCCCGACCGCGATCGCGGAGAGGAAGAAGAAGACGGGCAGCAGCGGGCTGTACCAGAAAAGATGAAGCTTAGTGGGCATGATGAGGTAGAGGGTGCCGAGTGATGACTGGTGCAACGTCGAGAGGATGACGCCAAAGATCACCAGTGGGATCAGGGCTGTGCGAATAATCTTGAGCGGCTTCTGCCACCCCAGGCGCTCGAGGACGATGGGTGAGAATTCGAGTGTGAGAACCGTGGTGTACAGCATGACGCAGTAGGCGACCTCGAACATCACGGAGTGGGGGTTGCGCATGATGAGCGGATGCCAGATGTTGTAGGGGCGGCCCAGATCAAACAGCAGCGCTACGCAGACGAGAACATATCCGAGGAATGCGGTAAGAATTGTGGGCCGGACGATGGGATGAAGACGCTTGATGTGAAGGATATGCACGGCGGCGGTTAAGGTGAAACCGCCGGCGGCCAGCATCACGCCACAGAGGACGTCGAAGCCAATCCATATGCCCCAGGGAAACTGGTCACTGAGATTGGTTGACGGGCCTAGTCCGCGAGTGAAGCGGATGAGAGTGGCATAGGCGCCCGCCAGCATGAGCGCAACGAATACGATTTTCCAAAAGGTAATCTTGAACTTCACTGAGCGCTCTCCTTTCGAGCGGATGATGGCTTCTCACGGTCTTGCCTTTCGGCGGCGGCTACTTCTTCGCGACGATGCGTGATCCACCAGACGCCACCAAGCAAAATGCCGCCCAACGGTACGAAGTCGGGAATGCGGGAGAGCACCTGGTAAGTGCGAAGTGGCAGCGGATCACGCGGGAAATCGGTCCGATAGCCGAATTCCTCGAAAGGCACACTGGAAAGTAGAAGAACCGAGGTACCGCCGACTTCGTCCAGCCCATAGATGTGGTTGAGGTAATTGCCGGGGTTGTCCTGGATCCGTTTGCGGGCCTCGGCGATGAGTTGTTCGCGGTCGCCGAATTTGGTGGCCCCCGTCGGACAGGCTTCGGCGCAGCTGGTCTGCAGTCCAGCCAGGACGCGATCACTGCACATGGTGCACTTCTGAACCTTGGGATTGATGGAATTCCACTCGTACTTAGGAACGCCGAAGGGGCAGGCGACCATGCAATAGCGGCATCCCATGCAGCGGCTGGCTTCGTAGGTCACTGGACCACCGGAGGTCTTGCGCAAAGCGCCAACGGGACAAACGGAGGCGCAAGCCGGATCCTGACAATTCATGCACAGGCGGCGCATAAATTTGTCATTCTTTGTGAGCACCACTGTGAATTTGTGCTCGGACTGGCGGGCTTCTGAGGCGACACCGTCGTCGTAGCGCAGCTTGTTGTGCTCAGCGCAGGCGGCCTCGCACTGTTTGCACCCGATACACAGGGTGGCGTCATAAAGAAGTGCCTTGCTCATACAGATCTCTCCAAAAAAACGGGAACGCGACGCACGGCGCGCGTAGAAGCGGATTCGAAAGCCGCAATCGTGGAAGAGGTAAAACCACTCAGTGGGAGAACCAAAGTGCAGTAAGGAAAATCCCCGGGCCTCCGGGGGAAGGGTCGAGGCCCGGCGATAAATACTTTTGTCCCAAGAACCAGAGCCCGGAGACCGTCGAAGGTCGGCGAGACTGCCAGGCTAGCTGGATGAACCGCGCGCAAATCGGCGGTGATCATCACTGCATACCCCGGTTCCAACCGCAGCCGGCCGAGGGCCGGTTGCGGTGGTTACTTCAGGTCCTTAACGAAGCTGGCAGCCGCTTTCGCCTGATCTTCGGTAAGGCCATTAACTGCTTTGGCATGGGGGGCCTTCTTGCCTGCTTCCCCCTTTGTGAGCAGGTCCACGATTTGTTGGTCGGTGAGTTTAGTGCCTTTTATTGCCGGTCCGACTTTACCTTCCCCGGCTGGGCCATGGCAGGCAGCACATTTCGCCTTGTATACGGCGGCGCCATCTTCCGCCCAAGACAGGTTGGGCAAGATGAGGAACAGGGCCAACGCGATCGCCAGAATCGCGATCGTGAGCTTTGCGAATTTCATAGGAATGCTCTCCTTCTGGTATGACGGGCCAAATCAAGATGGCCTGGGCCGCCGGCGCCTGACTCATGCTGATGGGGCCTGGAGTTCGGACCGGTGCACAGTGCGCTCTCGAGTAGGAGTTTCTATGAGATGGAGAGGCAGGGCTGTGATAATGCTCACTTTTCAGGGTGATGAATTGTTCATCAGCTCGGTGATCTAGGACATGGGGACTGATGAAGTTCTTGACAAGATAAGGCAGCAGTTTGGAGCTCAGATGATGAGAGTTTCAACAGGATTGCGGCTACTAGAGGGATCCCGTTGGGGGCGAGGCAGCGGCAAAGTGAGCTCAAACAAAAAGCGGCGGTGGGTGAGTCCACCGCCGGAAGTCAGGACATCATCAGGAGGTTACACTCGATTGCGAGCCCTGCCCTGTTACAAACCGCCCAACAGTACTCGTACCGCCAGCCAGGAGAGCGCTAGCCAGAAAATCATGGTGATCAGCGCCGTCTTCCAGAGCGCGCGAGCTCGCTGCTTGAGCCGGCGAGTTGCTATGCATGCAAATGGCCGGCGCGAGTTTCTGCGCCAGCGCGAAATCCAGAGACCGGCAGGCGGCTTGGGCGAAGTGCAATAGGGCTCCAGGTGAGGCATCATCAGAATCTTGGCGCGCGCCTTAGATGATGCTCCAATACCTGAGCTACTGCTCTGGGTAGCCATGCGCACTTCCTAATTCAACATCGACATTGACAATAACAGCTTGAATCGGAAGTGAAGCTTATATTCGATTGTGAAAATTGCCCGTGCGTTCGGCGGACGGAAGGAGCCCAAAAGGGGAAAGTGCTTTGGAGCCCGGCGCACGCCTTCAGCACTCGCGGTTCAACATTCAGCGGCCCGGAAATGAACCTTCAACAACATTCTGATTAGAACATCTACGGGTCGACTTCAGGGTCGGACAATCATCAAACCATTATCGTGACCCTCCTCACAGCACATTCGGGACGCCGCGCTCATCCTTGCTGGAGCCGAAACGGAGGCTCTCAGATGGATGAGCCAACACTGGACAAATTCCCTAAGAAAGTCCTCGCGGGTATTGGCATAGAAACGGCGTTCATTATTTCCCGCCTGGTCGTCGCTGCAGAGAGATTGCAACTGTTTCGACTGCTCGGAAGGAAGCACATGAAAGCCAGCGCCATCGCGCGTGCTCTTAACCTGCACAACGTCTACCACCGCGCCTTCTTGAATTCAATGGTAGCTCTCGGCCTTTTGCACAAGACCAACGATGTGTACTGGAACACGTCTTTCGCAAAGAAGTACTTCATTGAGGAGCGTTCGATTTACTGGACCCGCCAGTACTCCAGGGAATGCGTAGAGGCCTATGAGGCGCTGGCCGTGCTGGAAAAGGCGCTCACTTCCGGCAGAAGTTGCAAGTCAATAAAGGGGCTGGACGAGCCCAGCTACATCGAAGTCATGAAAGAGGACCGGCGACAGGCCGAAGACTTCACGCAGATGTTGTTTCATTATCACCGCTATGACGCAGAGGCCCTGGCAGGCTACTTGGATCTGTCGAGGCGCCGGGCAGTGCTCGACGTAGGCGGAGGCTCGGGGGTTATGTCGATCGCACTCGCTGAGAAAAACCCGCATTTGCGTGCCTGTGTTCTTGATATCGCTCCGGTCTGCCAGATTGCTGCCGCAAATATCCGGCGTGCGAGACTGTCCAGGCGCATCAGTACGCGAGTAGGAGACATTCGCCAACAGCTGCCTGCCGGCTTCGACGTCATCATGTTCTGTGATATCGGCGCGGTCTCGAAGCGGCTGTTAGAGAACTCGTACGACCGTCTTCCGGAAAATGGGCTCCTCGTCCTCGTGGATCGGTATCTCAGCAAGGACGGAACTCGGCCCTTGGCTCGCCTGATCGCACAGTTCGTCGGATTTACCTTCCCCTTAGCAACCTGGGCCGACATGGTTCACGCCCTCAAGTCTTGCGGGTTCCGGCTGGTGAAGGCAAGGAATGTGTATCGCGACGTGTGGGTCATCACTGGCACCAAGCCAAACGACTCCTCGTAATGAAGCGACTACGCCTGGACCGTGATTACCGTCGAAATCAGGCATCACAGCGGCGAATAGCTGAAAGCCCCGCCGGGCTCGCGGCAGCATTCAGTAGTGAGATGCTGTACGACTTGCATTTGCCTCGGAGCTGCGCCTCGATTTCCCACCCTAGTAAGAACAGCCAGAGGGGCACGTCAGGGTCGTTATCCGATGTCGACTACTGAACCGGCTTCAGGTAATTCTGCACTG
>DASPRM010000165.1 GCA_035624455.1 Terriglobales bacterium | reverse complement strand
GACCTACCACAAACTTACGGCGCAATCCGGACGTGGACAGATGGCAGTTGCGGCAGACTAGAGCGTTCTTTTCTGAATTCCTCAGGCCTCGGTCAGAATCAGACTATGGCGGAAGCAAAACAGTCGTTGCCCGCAGTGCATCCTCGGGAACTTCCCTCCAACATCGAAGACAGCGCGTTGTACAACCCTGATCTGGCGCCGGTCGAGCCTGCGCGCCGTTCCTGGGGAACTTACAACTATGCCGCCTTGTGGGTGTCGATGTCGGTCAACATCCTCACCTACATGCTGGCTGCCAGCCTGATCCAAGGTGGAATGAACTGGAAGCAGGCTGTGCTGACCGTATTTGTAGGCAACAGCATTGTGTTGGTTCCAATGCTGCTGAACTCGCATCCCGGTGCGCGCTACGGAATCCCATTTCCTGTGCTGGCGAGGGCATCGTTTGGAGTATTGGGTGCCAATATAGCTGCGGTCCTGAGAGGACTGGTGGCGTGCGGCTGGTTTGGCATTCAGAGCTGGATCGGGGGAGAGGCCATCAACTCCCTGCTCAGCACACTTTGGCCGGCGTGGAAGCAGGTCCCGAATAACACCGCGATCTGCTTTCTGGTTTTCTGGTTGATCAATCTGGCGGTAATTCTGAAAGGCATCGAGTACATCCGGTTTTTGCAGGGCATCAGTGCTCCAATTCTCCTTTTGGTAGGCTTGATGCTGCTGGGTTGGGCATACCGCAACGCGGGCGGATTCGGACCCATGCTGTCGGCGAGGTCACAGTTCGCCAGCTTCTCTGATTTTCTGAAATTCCTTATACCGGCATTGAATGGAACCGTAGGCTTCTGGGCGACGGTCTCGCTGAATGTGCCGGACTTCACGCGTTTCGCCAAAGATCAGAGGGCGCAGGCGATCGGGCAGGCGATCGCGCTGCCGACGACAATGACGCTGTATTCATTCATCGGCATCGCGGTGACCTCTGCCACGGTGGTGATTTATGGCAGCGCCATCTGGGATCCAGTCCAGCTGATCACTCGTCTGCATTCGCCGATCGCGGTGGCTATCGCATTGCTGGCGATTCTTCTGGCGACGCTGAATGTGAATATTGGCGCCAACGTTGTTTCGCCAGCGAACGATTTTTCTAATTTGTGGCCGAAGCGCATCAGCTTCAAAACTGGAGGAGTAATTACTTGTCTGCTGGGTGTAGCCATGATGCCCTGGAAACTCCTAGCGAACCACCGCACGTTCATTTTTGGCTGGCTGGGCGGATATGCCGCCTTGCTGGGCCCGGTTGCCGGAATCATGATCTGCGATTACTGGATCATCCGCAGGCGTGCGCTGCTCGTGCCGGACCTGTACTTGCGTGGTGGGGCGTATGAGTATTCCAGCGGATTTAATGGAAAAGCCATCAGCGCACTGGTGTTGGGAGCGGCGCTGGCCCTGGTCGGGCTGGTGGTGCCGCCACTCAGGGTTTTGTACGACTACTCCTGGTTCGTCGGCTTCGCTGTATCGTTTGCGACGTACTATGCGGCGATGCGCTCCGTGCCGTTGCGGTTAGAAGATCCGGCATCAGCGGATTGAGTGGCTGCGAGGCTGCACGCTATGAAGCCGCGCCAGCCAGCTTTGCCTGGAACTGCGGCAATACCTCATGGCAGTAGGTCTCCAACGTCTCCTCTTCCTCTCCACACATTAGGTAGATGTTGAATTGTGTGACTCCTACCCCCTCGAGGACCCTCAACTTTTCGATGTGAGCTTCGACAGGACCGACCAGGCAGAAGCGATCCACAACTTCGTCGCTGACGAATTCTGAGTTGTCGCTGCCGACCTCGCAGTGGTGCTGGTAATCGTAGGCGCCGCGGTTGTGAACGTAGCTGGTCAGGGCAGACGGGAGTTCTTCAGCCTTGTAGCGGGAGAGAAGATCGACCACATGATTCGAGACCAGGGCAGGGAACCAGCGGACCCGCTCGCGAGCCACTTTCAGATCATTCGCTACCCAGACCGGAGCCGCGGCCATAATCTCGATTGCTTTGGGATCGCGGCCAGCTTCGCGCGCGCCCTGGTGTACAAAAGAGACGCACCATTCGATCAGGTCGGGATCGGCGAATTGCAGAATGACTCCATCCGCGACCCTTCCTGCCATGTTGAGCACCTTAGGCCCGTAACCCGCTACCCAGACGGGAGGCGCACCCGTGGCCCAGGAGAGCTGCGTCGACACATGATGATATTGAATGCTCTTGCCAGAGGTGAGGGCGCGAAAGTCTGCAATGGATTGCTCTAACTCGGACGGCGTGACCGGCTTTTTTCCTAAGACTCGACGTGAGCTATCGCCGCGTCCGATCCCGAGTTGCATGCGGTGATTGGAAATCAGATCCAGCGTGGCAAACAGGCTGGACATGACAGTGATATCGCGCACCGCGGGATTGGTGACGCAGGGGCCCAGCTTCATGCGCCGGGAATTAACCGCCATCAAGGTGAGCAGGGGAAAGGGCTCTTTCCAGAGCACATGGGAATCGAAGATCCAGCCGTATTCAAATCCTGCCTGCTCCGCCTGGCGCGTCAAATTGACGACCCGTTCGACACTGATGTCCGGCTTAAGAGTGATCCCGAACCGCATGCCATCCTCCGCGGTGCTGCAACAACAAAGTTGCGGGATTCTAGCATACAATTCGGTGCAGACCGCGTTCCGAGGGGATTGGGGAGATGGCATTCGACATCGTCGTGGCTAATGGCACAGTTGCAACCGCAACTGACAGCTTTAAGGCCGATGTGGGAATCAGAGGGGAGAAAGTGGTTGCGCTCGCGGAGGCTCTGCCACGCGACAATGCGACGCGCATCATCGATGCCAGCGGCAGCTACGTATTGCCGGGCGGGATCGACGTCCATACACATTTGGATATGCCATTCGGCGGGACCACCAGTTCCGATGACTTTGAGACTGGCACGCGTGCGGCGCTGTTCGGCGGAACAACCACGCTGATTGACTTCGCGATCCAATACAAAGGACAAAGCCTGCGCACGGCATTCGATGCCTGGATGGAGAAGGCTTCCCGCAAAGCGATTGGAGATTATGGATTCCACTGCATCATCACCGATCTTCCGGATGCGCGTCTGGAGGAAATGAATCAGTTGGTGCGGGAGGGCGTGACCAGCTTCAAGCTGTTCATGGCTTATCCCGGAGTATTCATGCTTGACGATGCCACCATCTTCAAGGCCCTGCGCACCACTGGCAAAAACGGAGCCATGGTCTGCATGCATGCGGAGAATGGCGGAGCCATCGATGTGATCGTGCGCCAGGCGCTGGCGGAAGGGAAGACTGCACCCAAGTATCACGCCTTAACCCGCCCGACAACGGCAGAGGCAGAGGCGACGGCGCGAGCCATCGCACTGGCGGAAATGGCGGGCGCGCCACTCTATATCGTTCATCTGAGCTGCAACGATGCGATGGAAAAGGTGCGGGAAGGGCGGGATCGCGGCCTTCCGGTGTATGCGGAGACATGCCCGCAGTATCTGTATCTCTCGCTGGAGAATTTCGACGTGCCGGGTTTTGAAGGAGCCAAGTACGTGTTCACGCCACCGCTGCGCGAGAAGTGGCATCAGGAGAAGCTGTGGCAGGGCCTGAAGCACGATCATCTGCAGGTGGTTTCTACCGATCACTGCCCGTTCTGCTTCAAGGAGCAGAAAGAATTGGGAAAGGATGACTTCACGAAGATTCCCAATGGCGGGCCGGGAATCGAGCACCGCATGAGCCTGGTGTATTCCGGAGGTGTTAGCGGCGGGCGTTTCAGCGTGAACCGATTTGTGGAGATCGTCTCAACCACTCCGGCCAAACTCTTCGGGCTCTACCCGCGAAAGGGAACCGTTGCTGTGGGCAGCGATGCGGATCTGGTGGTGTTTAATCCGAAACGACAGCACACCATCAGCGCCAAGACGCATCACATGAGGGTGGATTACAGCATGTTTGAAGGCATAACCGTGACGGGAATGCCGGAAGTAGTGCTGTCGCGAGGCCGGGTTCTGGTGGAAGGAGACAAGTTTCACGGCAAGCCGGGCACGGGCAGTTTTCTTAAGCGAGCCACGTATTCGGGGGCGCTGGCATAAGCATGAATTATTGTGTCTGCGGCGCGGACTGCAAAGCCTCACCGTAAGCAGGCCTTCTGCGAGTGTAAGGACGGGCGGGTTGGACGAAGCTACGATCGAGTTCCAGGATGTTTCGTACTTGCTGGACTCCGGTCGCGCGCTGCTCTCCGATTTGAGCCTGCAGGTCTACAAGGGCGAAATCCTGATGTTCCTGGGCCGGAGCGGCTCCGGCAAGACCACTCTCCTCAAAATGATCAATGGACTGCTGAAGCCCAGCCGCGGCGAGGTGTGCGTGGAGGGGAAGCCGACTTCGGAGTGGAATCTGATTCCGCTCCGCCGGCACATCGGATACGCGATTCAGGAGGTGGGGCTGTTTCCGCATTACACCGTGCGGAAAAATGTAATGCTCGTGCCCATGCTTCAGGGTTGGGAGAAGTCAAAGCTTGAGCGCCGGTTGCAGGAGGTGATGAAGCTGGTGGGGCTTAGCCTGGAGGAGTTTGGCGCGCGATATCCGAGTCAGTTGTCAGGCGGCCAGAGGCAGAGGGTTGGGCTGGCGAGGGCACTGGCAGCCGATCCGCCAATTCTGCTGATGGATGAGCCATTTGGAGCGCTTGATCCGCTTACGCGCGCCGAGCTGCAACAAGAATTCCGGCTGCTGCAAGAAAGCCTGGGCAAGACGGTGGTGTTCGTCACCCATGACGTGAGCGAAGCGCTGATGCTGGGAGACCGTATCGCGCTTATTGAGGATGGCAGATTACAGGATGTGTTCACGCCGCATGAGTTTCTGAATTCCGAGCTTCCGGTGGCCAAGGCTTATGCGGATTCGTTCCGGGCCATGCAGAAGATCTTCGAAAGCTGATCGGGGACCGGCATGAACTTTCTTCGCTTTATCTCCAATCACCGCCAGGAAGTGCTTACGTTGACCAGCGAACATCTATGGCTGGTCGGAATTTCAATGCTCATTGCGGTGGCTATCGGCGTGCCGCTGGGAATTCTTCTTACCCGCCGCCCGAAGTTGTCAGCCGCGGTTCTGGGTTTCAACAACGTGATTCAAACCGTACCGAGTCTTGCGCTGTTTGGCTTGCTGATGCCAGTGCCGTGGCTGGGAGTCCGGGCGAGCAGGTTGGCGATCGTAGCCTTGACGCTCTACGCGCTACTCCCGGTCGTTCGCAATACCTACACGGGGATCAAGGGCGTCGATCCCGGAGTGAGATATGCGGCGAACGCGATGGGTCTGACCAATGCTCAGCTATTGTGGCGAGTGGAATTGCCGCTGTCGGCGCCGGTGATTCTCGCGGGAATTCGGGTAGCAACGGTGATTGCGGTGGGGGTGGCAACCATCGCAGCGGCAGTCGGGGCCGGCGGATTGGGGGAGTTTATTTTCCGCGGGCTCTCCATGGTGGACAACAACGTAATCCTTGCAGGCGCGATTCCGGCGGCATTGCTGGCGCTTTTTGCGGATGCAGTTGTCGGCGGATTGCAGCGCATCCTGGTTCGTCACCGCCACGGAGAACAATGACGCGGCGGAGCTTGCTGGCAGCACTACCCTTGCTGCTGGCTGCATGCAGGCCGCGATCCAGGCAGGTCACCATCGGTTCCAAGAACTTCACCGAACAGCTCATCCTCGGCGAACTACTGGCGCAGTATCTGGAGAGGACTGCCAGCTTGCCGGTCGAGCGGCGTTTCTATCTCGCCGGGACTTACATCTGTCATCAGGCACTCCTGGCCGGCCGAATCGATCTGTATGTGGAATACACGGGCACGGCTTTGACGGCGATTTTGAAAGCGGAACCTCACGGCGATTCGCAGAGTGTGTATCAGGAGGTGAAGTCCGAGTATCTGCGCAGGTGGGGATTGGAAGTGATGCCACCGCTGGGGTTCAACAACAGCTTTGCCATTGTGATGCGAGGTGCAGATGCGCGCCAGATGACTGTGAAATCGCTGTCAGAGTTGGCGCCGTATGCCCCGAAATTACGAATGGGCATTGGCTACGAATTTCTTGAGCGTAAGGATGGGTACGAGGGTCTGGTGCAAACATATGGTCTGCGGTTCGCGGAAGCGCCACGGGTAATGGATTTGGGGTTGCTATATCGCGCTCTGGAGAACCGCCAGGTGGACCTGGTTGCGGGCTCCAATACAGATGGATTGATTAGAGCGCTCGATCTAGTGGTCCTGGAAGACGACCGCCACTACTTTCCGCCGTATGACGCTGTGCCCATCGTGCGGAGTGAGGCGGTGCGAAATTTTCCGCAGATCCGGTCCAATCTGCAGAAGTTAGCGGAAGGTATCAACGCGGACGACATGCGGCAGCTGAATTATTCCGTGGACGGCCAGAAAATGGATGCCGCTACGGTAGTCTCGGCATTTCTTCAGAAAAAGATGTACTTTGAATCTGCAACCCTTGGCTGGGGTGGACGAACCCTGTGTGAAAGCGAATCAGCCTAGAAGCGATCAAGCTATTTCATAAGGGACCGAAGGGAGTAAAGGTTGATTCCCCTCAGGGGCTCAAAGCCCAGGATCTGTACGGCTCTGGACGGCGCGGCTCAGCCGCAGCCTTTCAAAACCGATTAATAAGATAGCTTTTAAGCTACCGAGGTACTAGGCTGACCCGCTTTCTGGAATCCCTTCAGTGCAGTGGTCTCATCGTCGCTGACATCCAGGATCGTATAGAGCTTCGTGATCTGGAACAGGTCGCGGACCTGCGGACTGGGGCTGGCGAGTCTCAGTTCACCGCCCTGGTTCCGAGTCGAGCTATAAGCAGTGATGATGTCGCCGATTCCGGAGCTGTCGATGTAATTAACGTCCTTCAGGTTTAGAAGGATCTTTCGTTTGCCCTCTTTCAGGAGCTTGGGTACTACATCACGCAAGGAAGTGCCGCTACCCGGGCCGAAAGCGATTGCCTCGCCCAGACTCAGTCTTCCGTTCAGATCGACGATGGTGACGCCGTTGCTCTCCCTGATCTTGTATTCCATGGCGATGCCTCCAGGCTGGAAAGTCGCCGGATCTTGTGGCTGGAAATAATAGGCTTGTTAGCGCGGTCAAGTCAAAAGGGAAGCCCTGGGGTGCAAGATCAGACCGGACAGAAGCAGTCAGCTTCTTGATTAGTCGTTTTCAGAGCAATTTTGCCGAAAAAGCTCTTGACAAGGGCGTTTTGCGGGAATATCTGAAGCTACGCAATGCGGGGAATTGCGCCAGGCGATCCAATACCCGCCATTCCTCAATCGGCCTTTCCGAAAAAGTTGGGGGATCGCTGAATGAGAGCATGATCCGTCGTGAAGCATTGAATCCTGTGAAGTGCTAAAGCAGTGGGAACCTGGCAGTCGAATCGCTGTTCTCTTTCAGGAGGAGCAATGACTTGGACCCAGGTGTATGACCCCTTCGGGCATTGGTGGCTGTCCACCATAGTGGCTGCTCTACCCATCATTGTCCTGTTCACTATGCTGGCAGGCCTGCGCATCCGCCCGCATTGGTGCGCAATGGCGGGAGCACTCACCGCCATTCTGGCGGCGATGATTTTCTTCCACATGCCTGTGGTACTGGCAGGAATGAGCTTTCTGTATGGAGTCGCCTTTGGACTACTGAAGATTGCCTGGATCGTTCTCGCGGCTGTTTATCTCTACGACATCTCCGTGCATACCGGCCAATTCGAGATCATGAAAGAATCCGTGGCCGGGATCACCGCCGATCGCAGGCTGCAACTGTTGCTGGTTGCGTTCTGCTTTGGAGCTTTCATTGAAGGGGCTGCAGGATTTGGCGCACCGGTGGCTATTGCCGGCGCTTTCATGATCGGCCTGGGCTTTAAGCCTTTCTACTCAGCCGCCCTGAATCTGATCGCGAATACTGCTCCGGTTGCCTGGGGCGCGATTGGAACCCCTGTACACACACTCGCAGCAGTGACCGCGCTGCCAGAATCCGATATCAATGCCATGATCGGACGCATCCTTCCTTTTACGGCGGTTATCGTGCCCTTCTGGCTGGTGCGCGCCATGGTCGGCTGGGCTGAGACCTTTGAGGTGTTGCCCGCGATCTTGGTGGTTGGAGTGTCGTTTGCGATCACGCAATTCCTTTGGTCTAACCACGTCGACAGCAACCTGGTGGATATCGCCGGCGGCGTGGTTTCGCTGATAGCGACGGTCGTTTTCCTTCACTTCTGGAAACCAAAACGCATCTGGCGATTTGAGCATGACGACGCCGGAGGTCCCGGCTCGCCCGATGAGAAAGTCGAAGACCAACAAGGTGCGACTTGGGAAGTTCCGGGGACGCCCGCCACTCTGCATCACTACACAGCCGGGCAGATCGCCAAGGCGTGGATGCCGTTCGCCGTGCTGTCCCTGTTCGTGCTGCTGTGGGGGCTGCCCAGCATCAAGCTGGCCATGAACAAGGCCACTACGCCGGCTTTCACGGTGATCCTTCCAGACGGCAAAAAGCGGCCCGGTCCGCCGGGGTGGAATGTCCCCTATCTGCACGGCGCGGTCACACGAGCTGCCCCAGTGGTTAGCAAACCAACTCCCGAGGCGGCGCGATATGATTTCAACTGGCTGTCTGCTACCGGGACTGGTTGCTTCCTGGCGGCGATCGTATCGGGGCTGCTGCTCGGGCTGGGTCCAGGCAAGCTGCTAGGGATCTTTTGGTTTACCCTGAAGCGCATGAAGCTGGCCATGATCGCTATCTCCTTCATGCTCGGCTTGGGGTTTGTCACGCGCTATTCAGGTCTCGACGCCGTCTTGGGACTCGCCTTTACCCGAACCGGCTGGTTCTTCCCGTTCTTTGGGACGTTCCTGGGTTGGCTGGGTGTGGCGCTAACTGGAAGCGATACCTCTTCCAACGCGCTCTTTGGCAGCTTGCAGGTCATCACCGCCAAGCAGCTCAACCTTGATCCTGTGCTTATGGCAGCCGCCAACAGCGCCGGAGGCGTGATGGGAAAGATGGTGGATGCGCAATCGATTGTGGTGGCCACTTCCGCCACGAATCAAGTAGGCAACGAAGGCGTGATTTTCCGGTTCGTCGTATGGCACTCGATTGCCCTGGGTGCGATCGTGGGCGCGATCGTGATGATCTACGCTTACGTAGTGCCGCATCTGGTGCCGCACGGCCTGACTTTTGTGAAGTAGTCGAACCATGGAAGCTCGTATTCTTACCGAGCTCCGGCGGGTGGTTGGCAACGAAGGCTTAATCACCCAGCCGCAACAGTTGCGCACCTACGAGTGCGACGGGCTGACGAATTTTCGGGTGATGCCTGCTGCCGTCGTCCTGCCCACTTCTAGCGAGCAAGTACAGGCAATTGTTGGTCTCTGCGCCAGAGAGAGAATACCTTTTGTGGCGCGTGGTTCGGGAACTGGGCTGTCAGGCGGCGCCTTACCTATCGAGAACGGTATCGTAATCAGCCTGGCGCGCATGACTCGCATCCTCGAAGTAGATTATCTGAATGCACGCGTGGTAGTGGAGCCTGGCGTCATCAACTCCAGCGTCACTCAGGAAGTGGCTGGGGCCGGCTTCTTCTATGCACCTGATCCCTCCTCCCAGCAGGTCTGCAGCATTGGAGGAAATGTAGCTGAGAACTCCGGCGGCGCACATTGCCTGAAATATGGATTTACCACCACGCATGTGCTAGGCATGGAGGTGGTGCTACCGGACGGGTCGCTCATTCATCTAGGTGGCAAGACCCTGGATCACCCTGGCTATGACCTGCCGGGAGTGTTCGTGGGATCAGAAGGCACGCTTGGTATTGCGACCAAAATTATTCTGCGGATCGTGAAGCGTCCGGAAACGATCAAGACTCTACTCGCTGCATTTGATACGACCCGACAGGCTGGGGCGGCGGTGAGCGGAATCATAGCGGCGGGAATTTTGCCGGCGGCGATCGAGATGATGGACAACCTGGCGATACAGGCCGCGGAAGCCTCCGTGCACGCGAATTATCCGAACTGTGGTGGCTTGTTGCTGGTGGAATTGGATGGAGTGACAGCGGAAGTCGAGTCGCTGATGTCGCAAGTCAGAGAGGTTTGCACCGCGAATGGCGCCTGGGAGATACGCGTAGCCCAAACCGAGGCCGAGCGCATCGTAATCTGGAAAGGACGCAAAGCGGCGTTCGCCGCCATGGGCCGCATTTCCCCCAACTATATCGTGCAGGATGGAGTGATTCCACGTACCGCCTTGCCGAAGGTGCTCGATGAGATTGAGAAAATGAGTGGTGCGGTGGGGCTGCGCGTTGCCAATGTATTTCACGCCGGGGATGGCAACCTTCATCCCCTGGTCCTGTACGACCGACGCATTCCCGGGCAGGAGCAACTGGCGGAAAAACTTTCCGGCGATATTCTCCGGCTCTGCATACAAGCCGGCGGTTCGATCACCGGGGAACATGGAGTCGGGGAAGAGAAGAAAGGCTTCATGGCGGAGATGTTCTCCGAGCCGGATCTCGACACCATGCAGCGCGTGCGCTGTGCGTTTGATCCCGAATTGCTCTCGAATCCGACCAAAGTCTTTCCGCGGCCACGATTGTGTGCCGAAAAGACAGGACCATACGAACCGCATCCCCTCGAGATAGCAGGAGTGGCGGAGTATTTTTAACCTGCAAGGGTCATGTCTCCACGTCCTCCCATGCCGCAGAGAGTCTCCGAACTGGCGGAAGAGCTGCGCAGCGTCGTGGGTGAAGACCACATCCGTTCCGCCACGCCGCAGGAGGCAATTGACGGCGTAGATCCAGAGACCGTAATTGAGCCTGGCACTTCCGCCGAGATTGGACATGTGTTGGAAATCGCTGATGGGGCCGGTATTGGAGTCATTCCACGCGGCGGAGGGACGAAATTAGGGTGGGGAAATCCACCCCGCTGCGCCGATCTCATTCTTTCCACTGCTCGTCTGAACCGTGTGCTCGAGCACGCATGGGCCGACATGACCGTAACCGTGGAGGCAGGCTGCACGGTCGCCGTACTGCAACGGACGCTGGCTCAACATGGACAGCGGCTGGCGATCGATCCCCTTTGGCCGGAACGGGCCACCATCGGTGGCATTCTGGCGGCCAACGACAGCGGATCCCTGCGCTTGCGCTTCGGTTCTCTCAGGGATCTGGTGATTGGGATTACTTTGGCTTTGGCTGATGGGACGCTCGCCCGTAGCGGTGGCAAAGTGGTGAAGAATGTCGCGGGATATGATCTCCCCAAGCTGGCCACCGGCTCGCTGGGAACCTTGGGCGTCATTACGGAAGCGGTGTTTCGCCTGCACCCACTCCCGCGCCAATCGCGGGTCGTCAGCTTTGAATTTTCTGATTCCGCGGCTTTAGGGACGCTCCTGCTGAAAGTGCTTGACTCCCAGTTGGTGTGCTCCGGATTGCAGTATCGCGCCAGCTCGGGGGAGAACGCGCATCTGGACGTTGGTTTCGAGGGCACAGCCGAAGGCATCGCCGCCCAGGTGGAGAAGCTGGTGAGGATGACTCGACTGGAACCAGCGGCGGATGCCGGCCCTCAAGTGTGGCACATTCGCGAGGCCCTAGCCTTCTGGCTGGGAGGTGACAGCGCTTTGGTAGCCAAATTCAGCGCGCTGCCGGGAGACCTGGGCAAGGTGTTGGAGCGGCTGGTGTCGTTGGAGCAGACTCACGATCTGAAGTGGCAAATGATCGCCGAGGGGGTCGGCATCGGATTGCTGCGGCTGGAGGCCACATCTGAAAAGCTTGCGGACATCGTGTTGAGCTTGCGGACGCATCTGGCAGGTTTGGGCGGAAGCCTGGCCGTCCTCGGGTGTCCAGCGGAGAAGAAATCGGCAATCAATGTTTGGGGATCCCCAGCTGATTCCATCGAACTCATGCGTCGAATAAAGAGACAACTGGATCCGCATGGCATCCTCAACCCGGGGCGCTTTGTAGGAGGTATTTGATGGCCGCGGCGCACGAGTCCGCTCCGATACCTGGATCTGTCGCCAAAGATCTCGGCGGCAAGTCTGCATTTGACAGTCACAACCCCCCAGCGCAAAAGTTGATTGACGAGTGTGTTCATTGCGGCTTCTGCCTGCCTACCTGCCCGACCTACGCCCTATGGCGCGAGGAGATGGATTCGCCTCGCGGGCGAATTTACCTGATGAAGATGGCGAGCGAGGGCAAAGCCGAGATCAATGAGACGTTCGTGCGCCACCTCGACCGGTGTCTCAGTTGCATGGCCTGCATGACGGCATGTCCGTCGGGGGTGCAATACGACAAAATCGTCACCGCCACACGCGCGCAGATCGAGCGGCATTTTCGGCGGCCCTGGATCGAGCGCTTGCACCGCCGCCTGATTTTCTATGTTTTCCCGCGTCCCAGAATCCTACGGAGTCTGCTGCTTCCGCTGTGGTTGTACCAGCGCTTTGGCGTGCAAGCGCTGTTTCGACGATCCGGTTTGAAGAGAGTCTTACCGAAGGGCTTGCAAGGAATCGAGGAGTTGCTTCCCACGGTTACCGTGGCCAGCTTGAGGCAGAATCTGCCAGGTAAGGTTCCCGCAATCGGGGCAGCTCGGGCTCGAGTTGGCTTACTTGCGGGCTGCGTGCAGAGCGTGATGTTTCCCGAGGTGAACGCGGCCACGGCTCGAGTGCTCGCTGCGGAAGGCTGCGAAGTTGTGATCCCGCCAGAGCAAGGCTGCTGCGGCGCCCTCATGACCCATGCCGGCGAAGAGAAGCAGTCACTTGATTATGCACGGCGGTTAATCGATGTATTTGAGCGGGCGAATGTGCAGGCCATCGTAGTGAATGCGGCAGGTTGTGGTTCGAACGTGAAAGACTACGGGCACTTGCTGCGCGATGATCCGCGGTACGCCACGCGTGCGCATGAGTTTTCCGCAAAGTGCCGGGACGTTTGCGAATTCCTGGCGGAGCTGGAACCGCGAGCGAATCGGCATCCCATCCCGCTGCGGGTTGCCTATCACGATGCCTGCCACATTCAACACGCGCAGCGTGTTCAAGCGCAGCCTCGCCGGGTGCTGCAAACGATCCCCGGGCTCAGTGTTTCGGAGATTCCTGAATCTGCGATCTGCTGCGGCTCCGCCGGCATTTACAACCTGGTGGAACCTGAGACCGCGAAGGAGCTAGGTCTTCGGAAGGCCCAGAATGCGATTTCCACAACCCCTGACGTGATCGCGACTGGAAATCCGGGTTGTCTGCTCCAGATCCAGTCCGCGCTGAAAAGTTTGGGAAAAAATATTTCCGTCGTTCATCCGATCGAACTGCTGGATTCGTCTATTCGAGGCGAAGGAAGTCGCTTTCGACCAACGGATCAGCGTCCGGGACCCTAGGATAAGAGCTGCGATCGCAAAAAGCGGCCCACTCCATAAAGCCAGAAGGCCGACGCGAACGTCGGCCTTTCTAAGCCTGGCTCAATCCGTCTTAGTTCTTTGGCGGGTTAGCTGTCTGGTCGCTGGGGTTGCTGGTTCCGGCGGCCCCGGTGGTGTCCTTGTTCTTTTTGTGCTTCTTCTTGCCGGTGGTCTGGTCGGAAGTACCGCTGCCCGAATAACCGCCCGAACTGCTCTGGGAGGCGCCGGACTGGGTCGACCCCTGATCCTGAGTCTGTGACGAGCCACTCTGGCCGCTCTGGGTTGATTGCGAGCTCTGAGATTGAGAGCCTTGCGGATCTGGCGCCGTCTGAGTTTGCGCCAAAGCCAATGTCCCCGCCAAAACCAATGCTGGTGAGATCAGGAACAACTTCTTCATTTGCTAACTCCTTCTCCGGAATCTAAGACGAATTGGCGCCGATTCATTACACGCTATTTCCCCAGCTGCGAGGAATACAGCTTATCCGGGAAGAATGCGATAGCTTTACTGTAGAAGTTGTCTCAGAGCGGCTATGCGCGTAAAGCCATGAGCATCAAGGGAAAGGACGGCAGACGCTGAGCCCAGCGTTGTCCCTGATCCAGCGATTTACCGCTGTTTGCTTCTCAACTGAGATCAGCGCCCGCCTATCCGGGCTCTCTGATAGTTCAAACTCGCCTCTGGCACAATCGCGGGAATCTCGTAGGCGCGGCTCGGAATTGCTGTATGCAGGGCTCCGCCAGCTCGCAGCACGGCCGCAACAGGCTGCGTTTTTTTTGCTGGAGTTTGCGCAGGCAGAACTTGCCAGTTCGCCTCATGTTCCAGCACGGCCACGACCGCGTCTGAGACTGTCTTGCGATCCCTGATTCAGGTCACCGACGGCTGTGGGTTAGGTCACTGCCGCAAAGGAGCGGCAGAGGGGAAACTATGATGGAGAAGGTTTCTCCTCTCCTTGCCGACTGGTTAGAGCAGTCCGCTGACCGTCGCCTTGCCCTAAGGAGCCTGCATGAAAACAGTGTCGGTCGTGGGCGCGGGTCCCGCTGGCTTGTTTGCCGCACAGAAGATTGCTCTGTCCGGACATCAGGTGCTGATCTTCAATCGCGATATCAAGCCGGGCGGACTTGCCGAGTACGGCATTTATCCGGTGAAACACAAGATGAAGGACGGGCTGCGCAAGCAGTTCGCCAAGGTCCTGGGCCTGCCCAACGTGCACTACTTTGGCGGCGTGCCGATTGGGTCGGGCTATGCCTTTTCGATTTCGGATTTGCGCGAGTTCGGTCCCTCGGCCATGGTCTTCGCTGTCGGCGCGCAAGGTACCAAGAAGCTCGGCATTCCCGGTGAGGATGCGCGCGGCGTGTTCGCCGCCAAGGACTTCGTCTACCACTACAATCAGCTGCCGCCCTTCGCTTGGCGGGATTTCTCTACCAGGAAGCGTATTGCAATCGTCGGCATGGGCAATGTTATGGTGGACGTAGCGCGCTGGCTATTGCTGGACCTGCCTGATCGCCAGACCGAAGAGGTCATCGTAGTGGCGCGCCGGGGTCCCTTCGAAGCTAAGTTCGAGGAGCGCGAGTTTGCCTACATCGAGCCATACCTCGATCATGCGGCATTTCATGACGAGCTACGGCGCATCAGGGAAAAGCTCTGCGCCGCGGGACAGGACATTAGCAAGGTTCCGGAGACCACTTTCCCCGCCTTGAATAAGCCACAAGAAGCGACGCATCCCCGCCTGCGGTTTCGCTTTCTAAGCTCTCCGCAGTCCATTCAGGTGGATGTCAGCAGCCGCATCGCGCGGCTTACCGTCACTGACAACGTTCTGGTCGCGCGGGATGGCAGCACGGCCGCGAAGGCCACCGACTCGCAATCAGAACTCGAGGTTGACACCATGATTTTCGCGATCGGCGATGTGGTCGACCCAGTGGTGGGTTTACCTTGTGGGCCGGAAGGCTATGTCACCACGCCCGATCCCACTCACCAATTGCCGCCGGCTTACGAAGTGTTTGATCCGCAAGCTGGCAAAGTTGTGGAAGGCACCTATGTCGTAGGCTGGGCCCGCAAGGCAAGCGAAGGCCTGGTGGGAATTGCCCGGCATGACGGTGAAGTCGGTGCCGCCCGCGTCCTGTCATATCTCGAAGGCGTTTCAGAAAAGCGGGGTGCTACTGTGCCGAAGATCCTCGATAGCATGGTCCGCCGCGGTCTTCGTCCAGTGACCAAGGGCGATCTTGCCTACCTGGCAAGCGCCGAACAAAAGCAGGCGCAGGAACAAGGACTCTCTCATTTCAAATTCTCCAGCGACACCGAAATGCTGGACGCGATCGAGAAGGAGAAATGCTGCGAATGCATCGCAGCTGGTGTCTAGTTTTTCTCAAACGATCAAAAGATAGGCATCAAAACATAGGGGATGTCTTCTTGGTGACGGCCTGAAGGAGGCATCCCTCTTTGACGGAACCATTCTTCGTCGAGGAATCGGAAGGTAACGCTCACGCCTCCGGCTTGAATATCAAACCGCGGCTTTCCCGGCCATTCATAAGGACGAGCAGGGGTGTTTCCAGATGCAGGTGGCGCACGCAATCCCGTTCCTCCGCCGCAGGTTGTGAGCTGAGCCACTCCCAATCTACAAAACCCTCTCCCGCGTCAGGATTGACTGTGAAATAGCCGATCTGAAATGCTGTGAGGTTCTGGAAGAAGTGGCTGCCTTGCGACGGTGTAACGCGCAGATCGCGAAAACCTGTTTCGACGATCACACGGGCGCCTGATACTTGATCCCAAGCAACCGGAATTCCGAGCCAGGGATCATTCGAGCCCCACCGGCCGACACCGATCAGCAGATACGGCGTACCGCACTCGCTCAGCTTGGCATTCAAACGCGCGACCTCTCTAGCCACCTCGTGGCTGCGAGCGCGTTCAAAGCGATGAAAGTCGACGACTACGACGTCGCGCAGATTCTGGAGACGGCCGTTCCCCAACACTTTCGAGCTTTGGCACAACAGCCGGCGCGGATCCAGGTTTTCGATGCGAACTTCCTCTGACTCGCGCGATAGTACCAACGGTCGAATCTGAAGAAATCCAAACTCGGCCGTTGCGTCGTCTGGCGGGTGCGCAAGCCGTGCCGCGAATTCAATTTCAACAGGGCGTCCGAAGGCCTCTGCGCCAATCTTTGTGAGCTGGCCAAGAATGGGAGCCAGCGGGAATACTTCGTACTTGAGGATAGCGGCGAAGCTCACAATGCGGATCCCAGACCTACTGAGGCCGGCATAAACCGCGTGACTGTCAGCGGAATAGGTTGAACCTAGCATGTGCAAGGTTCCGTCGGCCTCGGCCACGTCCAATCCGAATCGCGACTCCCGCAGTTCCGCCAGACCCTGCTGGCGTGCTGCATGTCCTAAGTCGAGGGCCCAGAAGTCAGACTGGGAGTTCGCCAGGATGTCTTCTACAGCGGAGAACTGGATGAGATGACGCGGGTACCTGGGACAGAACATCAGACACTTTCCGCCATCGATAACCGCGCGGCCCAGTCCCAATGCCACGGCTGCGATCCCGTCCTCAGAGGTCATTGGCGAGGCAGGGTAGAAGTTGTGCGATCGCACCACCCCAGAGAAGTCGGGGTAAAATCGCAAGCCATGCCTGGCGCCCACGACCTGCTGGAGGATCACCGCCATCTTTTCCTCTTCCAGGCGATTGGGCGTCGCTCGCACGTACGCCTTTGCATGCTGGCTGAAGGTAGAAGCGTACACACGTTTTATAGCCTCCATCAGATGCTCCAGACGAAGGCTAGCGTCGGAGTCCTGGTTGGCGAGCATGAACGTTTCATACACGCCCGTGAAGGGCAGGTATTGCGAATCCTCCAGCAAGCTTGAAGATCGCACCGCCAAGGGATACTGCACTTGCCGCAAATATTCGAGCAGATCCTCCTGGACACGGGCCGGAAGCGACGCAGCCAAGAAACGCTGCTCTATGGCCGCTTCATCCGTGGTTTGCAGGGCGAAGTCCAACAGGGTGTTCTCGCTGAGAAACTGGTCGAAGACATCGGTCGCCAACACCACCGCTGGGGGCACGGCAATCTGCACTCCCGGGAACTGGCGCGCCATGTTGTGTCTATTGAGTAGATGACGCGCGAAAGCCAATCCTCTTGCCTTGCCACCCAGGGATCCGCCGCCAATGCGCAAAAAGAAAGCATCCACCGAATTGAACGTTGCGGCATTGAAATCGCCGATGAGGAGTTGGCTCTGCTCGCTTCGATAGGTGTCGATCGACTCTACCAGGTTCCGCCGTAGGTCCTCATTAGTCGCGAAATCGGAGACCTTGCGCGGCCGGAGCTTCCGCGCCAGCGCAAACTCGGTTCTCGCCATCAGCCAGTGGGAGAAGTGGTTCTTCTCCGCATGGTAGGCGATGCTTTCGGCCGGAACTGTATGCAGCAGCGCGTTAAGAGCGTTCAAGTCCGTTGCTCGCCCCACTACAGTATGATCCGGTAAACGGAATACGAAATCACCTAGGCCGAACTGCTCCGTCAAGATTCGCCGCAAGTCTCCCAACAAAGTGGGCGAGCGCTTTTGCAGAAATGAAAAGCCTTCGCGGTATGCGCGTGCGCTGAATTGTGTGCGGCTGGATTGGAGCACGATAGGGATATCGGGCGCTACTTCGCGAACCATACCTGCCAGATCGAAGCCGGCTTCCGGTGTCAGCTGACCGCCCCGCGGGAATTCCACGTCCGACACAATGCCCAGCAGGTGGTCGCCGTACCTCGTCACTTGCCGGGAGGCATCTTCATAATCGGAGCAGAGCAGAAGCTTGGGCCGGGCCCTGAATCGCAATAACTTATGGGCTACATTCATTCCTTCGCTAATGACGCGACGAGATTGCGTAATCAACTCGGAATAAATGACGGGCAGGAAAGAGGAGTAGTAACGGATGTTGTCCTCGACCATGAGAATGACCGGCACGCCGATAGCATCCACGTCGTGGAGGACGTTGCGTTTGTCCTCGATGTACTGAACGATCGCAATCAGAATGCGGGAAGCCCCCTGCCACAAGAAAATCCGGTCGATCGCCGTAACCGGGTGCTCAGCCAGGAAACTCTTGATTTCGCGATAATCGTAGGCGAGGACAACAACAGGAACGTCGAGCGCGGCGCTTCGGACCTCCGAAGCCAGCGTTGCTGCGTCCATGTCCCCGACTTGAAGATTGGTGACGATCAGGTTGAAGCGCGGCTGCGTGCGCGCCAGTGTTAGTGCTTCCGTACCGCTCGAAACATGCGTAACACCGGGGACGTGCTGGAGATCGAGTTCCAGAGACTCGCCAATTAAGAGTTCGTTAAGCCTGCCGTCCTCTCGGAGAATGAAGGAGTCGTAAAGGCTGGACACGAGGAGAATGTTCTGGACTCTGAATGGCATCAAGTCCTCGAACCTCTCGAAGATCCTTTCCGTCTTGATCGCAGTGTCCGCGGCCTTTTGCGCCGAGTGCATGATAGAGCCCCATTAGGAAAAACGCGGGGTGGAAGCGATCCACCCCGCAGCAGATTGATAGTCGGACAACGGTCTCAGACGAGTCCTTGATCCAGCATGGCATTGGCAACCTTGATGAATCCGCCAATGTTTGCTCCATTGACGAGGTTCCCAGGCGTGCCGTAGGTTTCCGCAGTCTCGAAACAGGTCTTGTGAATAGCTGCCATGATGCCATGCAACCGCTTATCAACTTCTTCGCGGCTCCAGGCCATCCGCATGCTGTTCTGTGACATCTCGAGACCGGAGGTGGCGACGCCACCCGCATTCGCTGCCTTGGCCGGCCCATAGAGGATCCTGGCATCGAGGAACGCCTTGGTCGCCTCGGCGGTGCTTGGCATGTTCGCACCCTCGGCGACGACCCTGATGCCATTCTTAATAAGGTTGGCTGCGTCTTTGGCGTTGATCTCATTTTGCGTGGCGCTCGGGAACGCACAGTCCGCCTTGATCGTCCACAAACGGTTGTAGTCGAGTTTGTCATCCGTGGGCATGTAGACCGCTTTCTTGAAGTGTTCGACATATTCACGGATGCGGCCGCGATGCACGTTCTTGAGTTCCATGACCCAGGCCAGCTTCTCCCGGTCGATGCCATCCGGATCCAAGATAACCCCGTTGGAGTCGGACAGCGTGATCGGCTTGGCTCCCAGGTCGAGCAGCTTCTCTACCGTGTACTGCGAGACATTGCCGCTTCCAGAAACAAGACAGAGCTTTCCTTCAAGTGAATCGTTGTGGGCCTTCAGCATCTCGGCCGCGAAATAAACACAGCCGTATCCTGTCGCTTCAGGACGAATGAGGGAGCCGCCCCAGTTCAGCCCTTTGCCCGTCAACACGCCGGTGAACTCATTCTTGAGGCGTTTGAATTGGCCAAACAGAAAACCAATTTCCCTTCCGCCAACCCCAATATCGCCGGCAGGGACGTCGGTGTCCGGCCCAATGTAGCGGCACAACTCGGTCATGAAGCTTTGGCAGAAGCGCATTACCTCGTCGTCGCTCTTGCCTTTAG
>DASPRM010000164.1 GCA_035624455.1 Terriglobales bacterium | reverse complement strand
CCGCGAGCGTACCCGGGAGATCGGAGTCCGGAAGGCAGCAGGGGCGACAAGGCGGGAAATTCTGCTGCAGTTCTTTGCGGAGACGATTCTGGTGGTGTTTCTGAGCGGCGGGCTGGGCCTGGGAATCGCCTTCGGGTTCTGCGCCCTGGTGAATTTGCTGCCCATGCCGGATTTCTTCGCCGGCTTGCTGCCGACCTGGCAATCGGGACTGTTTGCCGCGGCCTTATTGGGAAGTATCGCTGTCTTGTCCGCACTCTATCCTGCGCGACGGGCCGCTTCCATCGATCCTATCGAAGCGCTGCGCTATGAAGCGGGCGGGTGAGAAGGCTGACTATGTGGGAGGACATTTTTCGTGAAGCCTGGGTGGCTCTTCAGCGGAGCCGGGTACGCAGCGTTCTGACGATGCTGGGAATCGTGTGGGGGATTTCCGCGGTTACATTGCTGATTTCCTACGGCAGCGGCTTTCGAGGAGCGCTGGTGCATGCCTTCGAAGCGTTCGGCAAAGGCGCTGTGGTCTGCTGGCCGCAGCAAACCAGCGAGCAGGCAGGAGGGCAGCGCGCGGGCAAGGTAGTTCGCTTCGAACAGGAAGACGTAGATCTGATCAAGGAAAATGCCACGCTGGTCAAGCACGTTTGCCTGGAGACGGTGAAGTATCGCCAAATCCAATATGCGGATACCGCGGCCAACACAGCGATTCGCGGCATCTGTCCTGCGTACGGCGACATGCGCAACGAAGTTCCCAGCGATGGACGCTGGATCAACGCGGCTGACATGATCGAGCGCAGGCGGGTGGTTTTCCTTGGCTCCCGTCTGTACAAGCAACTGTTTGCTGGGCGTCCGGCAGTGGGTGAGGAAATTCGCATCGATGGTGTGCGGTTCGCAGTTATTGGCGTGATGGATCGCAAGATGCAATTGAGCAACTACTTCACCAGCGATGACCGTTCCGCCTTCATTCCTTATTCCGCCGCAGGCGACCTGTGGGATACCAAGCGCGCCAGCGTCCTGGTGTTTGAACCGGTAGCTCCGCAATTTGAAAAAAAGGCGATGGCACAAGTCCTGGAAGCGGTTGCAACGCGGCAGGGCTTTTCTCCTACCGATAAGAAGGCCATCCAGATGTTCGGGCGGGAGGAGTTCCGCCCAGTGATTGATGGCATCACCATTGGCCTGCAGGTCTTGTTGCTCTTCATTGGAGTACTCACGTTAGGCATCGGGGGCGTGGGGCTGATGAATATCATGCTGGTGTCGGTAGACGAACGGGTTCGCGAGATCGGGCTGCGGCGGGCGTTGGGAGCGAAGCGATTGCACATTCAGATGCAATTCTTAACGGAGGCGATCGTGCTCGCCCTGATGGGTGGCGTCATTGGGATCGTGCTCTCCTATGGGATCGCGGCTAGTGTCGGTACCCTCCCGCTGCTTGGCCCACTTTTCAAGGACACCTCCGGGAAAGGGGACATACGCCTCTCGATCTCCGGCAACACCGTGTTGCTCTCAACCTTAATCCTGATGCTGGTGGGATTGATCAGCGCCTGGGTGCCGGCGCTGCGAGCGTCGCGGCTCGATCCAGTGGAAGCACTCCGCTATGAATAAGCCAGGTGGAACACTGCATTCGGTCGGATTCGCCGTCCTGCACAAGAAGAGTTAGACTACTTAATATTTATCTAACAGGCGCTTTTTTGCTGGATTTTTACAAGTGTGATGTGGTCTTAAAGATAGTGTGTTTTCTGGGGGTAAGGGCTGTCGGATGCTTATTGGCTCGTTACTATTTTTAGCGCTCGCTGGTTTGGTCAGTTGCACGGTGTTCCTGGTCCTGGTGCTGGTTTCGGCGATTCGTTTTTACCGCCGTTCGGGTAAGCAGGATTCGCCCGTTTCCCTTCTACCCTTCGTGAGCGTGCTCAAGCCTGTTTGCGGCCTGGAGACCAACCTGCAAGCCAATCTGGAAAGCTTCTTTCACCAGGATTATCCGGATTTCGAGATCGTTTTCGGGGCACGCGAGGCCAGCGATCCCGCGCTCGCCATAGTCTCCTTGCTTCAGCAGCGCCATCCCAATGTAGCGGTGAAGATCGTGCTCTCCGGCGAACCAGACCAGCCAAATGCCAAAGTCTGCTCGCTGGAAAAGATGACTGCCGTAGCTCGTGCCGACTATCTCGTTATCAGCGACAGTGACGTGCACGTGACGACGACCTATCTGCGAGAAGTCGTAGCTCCCTTGCTCGAAGAGAAAGTCGGCCTGGTGAGTTGCCTCTACCGCGGCGTGCCCACAGGCGGCATCTGGTCGCGTCTGGAAGCGTTGGGAATGTCGGTAGAAATGACTGCGGGTGTGATCGTGGCCAACATGCTGGAGGGCATGAAATTCGCACTCGGGCCGACCATGGCAGTCAGGCGTGACGCTTTGAATGTCATCGGCGGGTTTGGACAGCTGGCTGAATATTGTGCCGATGACTATGTTCTTGGGCAAAGAGTGTACGAAGCGGGCTATGAAGTGGTGCTCTCGCATCATGTGATCGATCACGTGGTGTTGAGCCGCTCCTGCAAGGACTCACTTCTTCATCAGATACGCTGGATGAAGAGTACGCGTTTCTCGCGTCCCAAGGGACACATAGGGACCGGCCTGACGTTTGCGATGCCGTTTGGTTTGCTGGGGCTGGGAGTGGGGTTGGCAGCGGGCCGTCCCGGAGTGGCGCTCGCACTGCTAGGGTGGTCGGTTCTGAATCGAGTGATCCTGTCTCTTGCCGCGGGATGGGCGGTGGTGCGTGATCCGCTCGCTGCGCGCAATGCCTGGAGTTATCCGATCCGGGATTTCATGGGCTTCTGCTTCTGGTGTGCCAGCTTTCTCGGGACTACGATCGTCTGGCGAAAAGAACGCTATCGGCTGTTGTACGGTGGCAAGATGATTCGAATCTCTGGGCCGGCCACGGCAGAAGCGGAGTCACGGACGGTTGCTGTAGACAACCTTGCCTGAGCTCTCTCCGATCACATATTTCGAGCTGGAAATAAGGGAATCGACTCGCGCGTGTTGATGACTGGGAACGAAAAGGAACACACGCGTACTTGAGTTCCAGGCTTGCAGGAGATCGGCATCAGTACGGAAGATCTTCGGCGCGTCGGGATAAGTCGAGCCGAACCACATCGAAGTGGTACGCCCGTTCACCAGCTCAATTGGCCGCTTGAGGTAAAACAGCAGTGACGAACCAAAGGCCTGATCTCCGTAAATCATGACCCGGTCATCGGGGGTGGCTTTAGGGGCAATTTGCTGAGCCAGGTTTTTGGATCCGAGAAAGGGTTCGAAGCGGAGCAAGGCTATGTGCGCAGCGAGCAGAAACAGTCCCATGGCGCAGGCCGTAACCCAGGTTCCGGCGAAATTTCGACGCCGTAAACGCAGCCACAATGCGAGTGAAGGTCCCAGGATCAGCGCCAGCGCGGCCAGAGTAGCGGGGAGGCGCAAGGCGGCGAAGGATTTCCCGGTAAGATCCAGCATGTGAGCCATCGATAGTGTGTCGGAACTTAGGTCATGGTGGGCCAGCAGGGTTCCAATGTCGGGCTCAAATGGAAGGTTGCGAGAGGCCCACAGGCCGGCGATCAGCATGCCTCCGGCAACGAGCGAAAGCACTGCAGCCACGGCGGTGGTGGGCACCAGCCAACGAGAGTTTTGAGATTGTTCGTCGTGAGCAATGGCTCCTGCCAACAGAAGCAGAAGCGGCAGGTAGGCAGGAAAAGTGTAGTACTCCTGATTGGTAGAGATGGCAAAGAACGTCAGCACTACTCCAGCCCAGAGCCAACACATCAGTTTGGTGCGAGCGCGGAAGCCGGCGCGAGGATTATCGTCCCAGCGAAGCTGCTTTACGGAGGCCAGATCGCCACGTAAATTGCGCAGGGCGACTGGCAAGTACGCGCTCCAGGGGAACAGCCAGATCAGGTGAAGCCCCCAGAAAAGAGCTGCGGGCAGGCGATTGTAATCCTTCGGATAACGCCGTCCGAGGAAGCGCAGCACGTGCTCGTTGACAAAGTAGAACCAGAAGAAATTCTGATTGCGTAAGCCAGCCAGGATGTGCCAGGGAGCGGCGATAGCAAAAAAGAGCAGCAAACCGGTAGGAAGATGAAATTCACGCCAGCGTCGCCAGTCACCGCTGACAATCAGGTAGGCGAGCGCCGCCAGGCCCACAACCACCAGAGCCACGAGTCCCTTGGTCAGAACTGCCAGGGCGAGACATGTGTAGCCCGCATACCAGCGCCAGGGACGGCTTTCATATTCCAGGGCGGTTAGAAAGCAATACAGGGAACAGGCGACCAGCAGGCTCAAAATGGCTTCGGGTATGAGAATGCGCGTGAAGAGGTAGTAGCCCGCCGTAGTACAGACAAAGAGGCCCGCATAAATCCCCGCCCGGGTTCCAAAAGCTCTTCTCCCCCAACGCATCGCCAACACTGCCAGTCCGAAAATGGCGAGAGCGATTGGCAGGCGAGTGGCGAACTCATTGACTCCA
Organism: Terriglobales bacterium; assembly: GCA_035624455.1. Lineage (NCBI taxonomy): Bacteria > Pseudomonadati > Acidobacteriota > Terriglobia > Terriglobales > Terriglobales bacterium. The sequence continues at coordinate 70,674 of DASPRM010000164.1, read as the reverse complement.
AACAGGTGGTAACTGATGGCGATCATCCAGTACATGAGCGGCGCTTTTTCCAGGTAGCGCACGCCATTCACGTGGAGAGTTACATAATCGCCGCTGACGAACATCTCGCGCGCAGCCTCAGCGTGAGTGGAATCAGCGTCGTCTTGCAGAGACGGACTCACTGTTGAAGGCAGATAGACAATGGCAAACAGGACTACGACCGCGACCCAAGCCCAGGTCTTGACGGGAGTTGGTTTGGGAAGAACCTTAACTTCTAGGCGAGGGGTTGCGACGTTGGGTAAGGCTACGGAGTTCCGAGACAACGTGCGTGTTTCTCCTTAATAAATACTATCAAGTGCCCTGGGCCCAATCTGCGCATGAGAGCAGAGGATTTGCAAGCCATTCGCTGATAACGGTTCTGGTTCGCAAAGCCCGCCAGTGGACGCCAGTCGGTCTGGAATTGAACCAGTTCCGATCCCTACAGCGCGCCGCAACGATGCCGGGTTTCAAGATTCTGAAGCGGAAGGCGCTTTGCGGCCGAAACAAATTAGATCACTGGCCGGTGCCGGTGGTTGCCAAATTTCCCGCGTCAGGCTTGCGCACAAGCAATGCCATGCGTGGGAAGAGAAAAGTGCCCGCGGCGTCGTCGACCACGTTGACTTGACAAGTATAAAGCCCGGGCTCGAGCTTGGATAGCGGAACATCGAATTGGAAGACGGCAGCCTTGCGGTCAGGCTCGTTCAGTTGGCGCGCCTCGACCAACGGAGTCTCATAGACTTTGGTCTTGCCGCGCAGGAATTGGATGTTGGTGAGCAGGCGAATTCCTGGCTTTCCCCCCTCCGGCTTGGAGGCTTGTTTGTTGTCGGCGGCGGTGTTGGCTTCAGATTTCTTCTCGCGCGCCGGATCATAGACCTCGTAATAGAAATAAAGATGCCCGTCGGCCGCGAAAACATGTGTAACGTTGGGGATTAGTTCGGTCCCATCGTGCACCAGCGGGTTCTCGACCTTCTTTTTCGTATTGGGTGCAAGCTGCGACCCCAGCACCACCGCGCTCATCTTCAACGGAGCCTTCTTGTAATCAGGGATAAGCAGGTCGGTTTCGAAAGCTCCCATGTTTCCGCTCTGGTTTTCGCGAATGACAAATTTCAGGTGGAATTTGCCCGAAGGCAGAAAGAATCCAGTCTGGTATTGAACGTTTTTGCGGCGAACAACCTGGGAACTCTCCAGATTCAGCTTGACGGTTTCACGCACGTTACCCACCGGCCGGTTCAGTTCGTCCTTTACCAAGCCGATGATGTCCAGAGTGGCTTTGTCCTTGTCGCCCGCTTGGGTGAACGGAATCTGTGATCCACGCACGACCAGCGAGACGGGAACGTAGAAGCGGTTGTCGGAAAGGCGGAAGTATCCGGCTCCGAGGTAGACATCCAGGTCGGTGGGTGGCAGTTCGGAATTGAGCGACTCGACAAGTTGCTCCTCACGGTCATCGCGATTGGAGTGGGCAAAATCGCGTGGCGCGTAATAACCGGAACGATATTCCAGCTTTACGTTGGATAGGCGGCATTTGACGGTGATCTTGCGGAAGCGGCCATCACGCGCGGGATTGGTGCTGTGGTAGGAGAGCATGTAATAAGCGGAAGTATCGGACTGCACGCGCTTGAAAACGGTGTTGAAGTCGTTGGAATCGAGAAACGCTTTGCCGCCAGTGTCGGTGGCCAGAGTGGCGATGGTCTCCTGGGAATCGAAGTTGCTCTTGAAGGCGTTGGTCATGGCGGCGCCGGAATACGCCGACTGGCCGCGCAGGCTGGCCGACTGCGCTTCTCCACCGGGCACGATCGCCTGCAGGCCACGCATGTCCATGGTGTAAAGCGAGACATTGGCGCGCACCGCACGATTAATAGCCATGCGCAGCTGAGCCTCGTTCTCTACGCCGGTCTTACTCATCCCGCTGCTGAAGTAAATAACGGACTTCTTTTGCTGAATGCGAGAGAGCGCTTCCGAGAGCGACTGGATTGCCTGCAGCCGCCGGTCGGTGTTGAAGATGTTGTACTCAGTATCGTCAGCGGTGAAGGACTGGCTGGTGTCCGGCGTGCCTTCGCTGTCGCCGGTGAGACCGGCATCGAAACCCTGGCCGGAGGTAGGACTGAGGCGCGCAATGGTTTTCTCCAGCAAGCCGCGGTCGGAGGTGAAGTCCTGGTTCACCACCAGCGACGAGGAGAGCGAGACCACGGCGGTCAGATCGGCAGCGGTCATCTGGTGGTCCACATACGTTGTGGAAGCCTTGACGGCGCGATCAATGTCCTCTGGTTGCATAGAACTGAGATCGAAGAAGAGAACCACCAGGCGGCGATCGTGCAAATCGACAGGCGCGGCGGGAGTGGCAGGCGCCGCGGGCTGGGCCGTTCGTGGCTTTGCAATCAGGGCTTTTTCGGTAGGCTCCAGCGGGGGAAGAGCGGCGGTGTCTACTTCTTCGAAGTTGAAGCTGCTCAGAGTCTGCGGCTTGTTATCTTCCAGCACCGTGAAATCGTCAGCTTTCAGACTGCGAACCAGCGCGCCGCTCTTGTCACGCACGACCACATTCACCAGCACTACTTCGACTTCGCGTTTGACGATATAGGGGGGGGCGGACTGTTGTGCCTCGAGCAACGGGGCAACAAACATCCCGAGACAAAGAAGCAAAGCCAGCGAGCGGCGAAGCAGACCGGAATTGTGTTTCATCAGGCCCATATCAGAAGCGGAACCTGGTCACGAACTGTAGCTGGCGCATGTTTCCTACTGCTGTCACCCGCCCAAAGGTGGGAGAGTTCACGATGGTGTCGATGGCCGTATATTGCGGCGTGTTGAAGACATTACTTGCCTGCAGTCGAATCTCAAGAATCTTGGTGTCGCTAAAACGAAGCTGCTTTCCGATGGCCATGTTAACGAGCACCGTCGGCGGGCCCGGAATGATGTTGCGCCCGGCGTTTCCAAACTGGCCATTCGGCGGGACAACAAATGCCGCCGTATTGAACCATTCCTGAATCGTGGAGTTGGGCAGAGTGATCGGCTCACCGGTCAAATCGGCGCGCAGGGTGCCGTTCGTGCCGCGACTGATGTCTCCAAAATTGCCCAACACGCGGGGTGTGAAGGGAAAGCCGGAGGCGATGGTGAGACTGCCGCTCCACTGCCAATCCCCAAAAATCCGCTCGGCGGTACTGCGGGTGCTCAGCCAACGCTTATTTTCACCAAACGGCAGCTCGAACATGTAGTCGCCGGTGAATTTATGACGCTGGTCAAAGCTGGAGAGCCCGCGTTCGGCCGCAAGATCGTCGGGATTCTGCGCCACCACGACGGCCCCGCCGCCGATAGTGGAGGCATTGTCGATGGATTTGGAATAAACGTAGGTGCCGCCGATCTGGATACCGTGACTCATGCGCTTGCGCACGCGAACGGAAGCGGCGTGCAGAATGGAGTCGCCCAGAGACGTTTCGAAGATGAAAGGCTGCACTCCCGGGATGAGGAGACCGTCCGGGCCCCGATTGGGAGCGGTTTGAATATCAAGGCGTGTGCCTTTGGATCCGTTGTAGCCGATGTTGACAACCAGGTCGCGGTGAAACTCACGCTGGATATCCACGTTCCACAGCTGTACATATCCCAGACGGTAATTGCGGTCTACGGCGAAGTTGTTGGTAGTGCCCGCAGGCTGGGAGGGGAAGGCGTTTTGCAGGTCAAGCGGTGTTGTGGCAGTGCCAATGTTGGTTTGCGTCACCGCGAAGGGCGGTTGGAACGCCATGTTTAATGCCATGGAAGCGTATGCGGTGGTGTTGTAGTTCATGCCGTAGCCGGCGCGGACGACCGTGTTCTTTAATGGCTTCCAGGCAATTCCCAGCCGCGGAGCGAAATTATTGCGGTCGGGTTCGACCAGCGAAGCGGGAAACTGTCCCGTGTAGGGGCCAACTTGGTTGGGCTGCACAGGTTGCACCGCGGTGAAGCCGGGAGCGACGTCCAGATTCACCAGCCGGTTGAAAATCTCGGTGTACGGAGAGAAATACTCATAGCGCAGGCCTGCGTTCAAAGTGAAGTTGCCGGAGATCTTCCACTCATCCTGGACAAACAGGTCCCAGACGTTGGCGCGCAGGTAGTAGCTATCCACACCGAACTGCACCGCGGCCTGCTGCGGCAGTCCTAAAAGAAGGTCCGCCAGGTCGTAGCCGCTGTAGAAACCAGTGAACACGAAACTGCCGCGTGGATCCTGATTGGTACGGGTGTTTAATTGCACCCGGCGATAGTCTCCGCCCCAGCGCAAGGTGTGTTTTCCATGCGGCAGAATCATGAAGTCGCTGACCGAAAAGCTCTGATCGACCCGGTGTTGGGGATTGATGTCGGTGAGGCTGTTGAAATTGGTGAACGAGAAATTGGGGATGCCCCAGTCGAAGGGGTCGGTGGCCACCCCGTTAATTCCCAGATTGCCAGCGACATTTTGCTGAAAGGCGTAGAGGTTGCTGGTGCGGGTGTCGGTGCGGTTGAAATCCACACGCAAATTATTAGTGAGTTTTCCCTTGCTGCGAACAAAGCCGATAGGAACATCCCAGCTGCTGACATCGGTATTGCCGCTGACGCTAGGGAAGGGATTGGTCAACACATTGTGGACGTCTCGATAGTGCAGACCCAGGTTGATGTTGTTACGCGACCCGCCTCGACCTCCGCCTCCGCCAGGTCCCCCGAAACCCGGTCCACCGCCGTCGAAGTTGTGAATCAAACGTAAGCCGACGTTATGGTTGTCATTAGTCGCCGACGTGGTGAAGTGGAAATTTTGCGTCGTTCCCGGCAGATTGGGGAGAGGAATGAAATTCAGCAAGCCGGCTCCGGCGGAATTGATCCGCTGCGCAGGAATCTGATTAGCCGGAAAAGGCAGGTGGGTTAGGGGATCGATGATGGTCACAGGGGATCCACCAACTGTGGTGGCGGAGAAATCTCCGGAACGCTCCGCCAGCGTGGGCACGGTGGAGAAGGCATCATAGGGATTGCTGACGAGATTGCCAAAATAAGACAAGAAGAAGAATGTCTTGGTGCCGCCGTTGTAGATTTTGGGGATGCGAAGTGGCCCACCCAGCACGCCTCCAAAGCGTTGCTGCAGGTAGTCGGGTTTGACGACAGGTTGACCGGTGAGTGAGTAAGGAGCCGCATTGAAAACGGAATCACCGACGCTATAGAACAACGAACCATGCAGCTTGTTGACGTTAAAGCGGCCGCGTCCGCCGCCGATCATGAAGACTCCTGGGCCGCCTCCGGGACCACCAAAGCCGCCTGGGCCACCGTAGCCGCCGCCGGGACCCTGAAGAGCAACGCCGCCGGGGCCGAACTCTCCACGGCGTGCCCGGTCCCGCATTTCCTCGATGCGGTCCTGCATCTCTCGACTAGTACCAAACATGAACTCATTGGACTGTGCCTGGTTGCCTGAAACTGCGACTGACTCTGTCGGTCCTTCGGCAAAGCTGGCGGCAGGCAGTCCACCTGTGCCGTTGCCGTTTTCGCTGCCGCCCCCGAACTGCATCTGGCCACCACCTCCGAATGCGCTCAAGTCGGCGCTGATGCCAATGTTCTGAAAGCCACGGCCTCCACCCATGCGCATCGCGGCTTGCTGTTGGGCGTTCTCTTCCTGCTGTTGCTGAACGCGCGACAGCAGCGTCATGCCGAGATCCACTCGCGGATGACAATTCTGTGCGTTAATGACAACTTCCTTGGTGGCCGGCGCGAAAGCGGCCAGCTCAGCGCGCACGACCAGCTTTCCTTTGGGAGAAACTGACAACGTGAAGCTGCCATCCTGATCGGTCGTAGTTGCGACCTTCTTGCCGGTGAGTGAATTGGCGGCGGAGATGGTGACTCCGGGGAGTGGCAGGTTTCCGGCGGTCACCTTGCCGGCAATATCACAGCTCACGTCAGGAGCTGCAGGTGCAGGCGGCGGAGTTGCTGGTTCACCTGCAGGCTGAGGCTGTGTTTGCGACTGTGTCGCGGGCGAGGTGGCTGCTGGAACCTGCATCGCAGGCGCCTCTGTTTGTTGCGGGGCAGTCGGGTTCGTTTGTGCGGCAGCAGAAACCGCGAGAGCAAAGAGCAGAACCCCGGTTATGATCCAAAGTGGCAGGGCGCGGGGGCGGTATTGCCAGTGCTCGCTTCCGGAGTTAACAGCAGATTGTGATGTGGCCTGAGACATCATCGGGCGATCGAAGTTAAAAACTTGTGGTCTGGTCAAGACTCCAGACTCACTGCGGTGGTAACGGCTTGGGAGATTGCGCTTGTCCCGCGGGCGGGGGACCACCCATGAAACTGCCCGGGCCACCTGCTCCTCCTACGCGCAGAGTGGATGGCACGAACACGCCGTTCTTCAGCTCTCCCGGGCCCGTCACACGATCACCAACCTTGATGTCTGCCAGGGTGATGCTCTCGTCGCGGCCGCGGCGGAAGGAGGTGCTCTCATCGACCTCGATGGTCTGGGTCTGATCGTCAGGCCGCTGGATGGTGAGCTTGGTCTCGTTGATCGCCTTCACTTCACCGGCTATAAAAGTCTTGCCCAGGTTTTCCTTCCACTTTTTCATTTCTTCAGTGCGATTCACGACGAAGTTGGCAGTCCAGGTTCCATCCTCGGCGCGCTCACCCGCGACCATAACGAAATCACCGGCCTTCAAATCCGAAGGCTTTATGGTTTTGCCGCTCATGGCAAACTGGGTGGTGCTGGAGAATTTGACGTTGACGGTATCGCCACTCATGGTCTTTAGAGTGAGTCCGTCGGAGCGCAATTCGGTGATGGTGCCGCCCACGCCGCGCCGGCGCATGCCACCGCGCTCGAATTGGCCGTTCGCGCCCGGTGTCTGGCCACTGGGGGCCCCTCTGGGCGCATCCTGTGCCACGGCCGGCAGGGAAAGTAAAATCAACAGCGGCACGGCTAGCTTTTTCATTTCCACCTCATGCGCGATTCATTACCGGCAGACGGACCTTCCGTCAAGACGGCTGACCTCGGTTGATCGCAAGCACCTAGTATAGACGGGAAGAGTAGCGCGACGTTGTTGTGTAACTTGCAGACTTTACTGAAGATTTACAGGAGAGACTGGTGCAGCCTTCCCCCGCCACCCTCAGCGAAGCCCGCCTGCTTGCCGGCTACATCATCTTCTCCGCCAGTTACCTGGTGTTTGCCCTAGGCAAGTTTCCGGGGATGAAGATTGACCGCCCAGGCATGGCGGTGATCGGCGCGGTGCTGATGTTCGCGTTTCGCATCCTGGGTCCCAGCGATGGCCTGCGGTTCATCGACTTCGCCACCGTGGTGCTGCTCTTCTCCATGATGGTGATTGTCGCCAACCTTCGCCTGGTGGGGTTCTTCGATGCAGTGGCGACCTGGGTGGTAGTGCGATTGGGGCCGAGGCACCTGCTTCCAGCCGTGATCCTGAGCTCGGGACTGCTATCGGCGTTCTTTGTGAACGACATTATTTGCCTGGTTATGGTTCCCATCGTTTTGAGTCTTGCACGGCGACTGGGAGTCCGGCCGCTAGGGTACTTGCTGGCAGTGGCGACAGCTTCCAACATCGGCAGTGTGGCGACCATCACCGGAAATCCGCAAAACATCCTGATTGGATCGTATTCCGATATACCCTACCGCTCCTTCCTCTGGCACTTGGGGCCGGTAGCGCTGGTGGGATTGTTGCTCGACTGGGCCATTCTGCACTGGCTGTTTCCGCATGACGAGGCGAGGACCGGCGCGGAACCCGATCCTGCCCATCCTGCCATCCCCCGCACAAGTTTCACCAAGGCGGTGCTGGTGGTGTTGTTTGTCATGGCGGGATTTCTCGCGGGACTGCCACCGCCGCTGGTCGCGGCAGTGGGAGCGGCGCTCATGCTCATCACGCGCACCCTGGAACCCCGTTTGATGTACGACGAGGTTGATTGGGGACTGCTCGTGTTTTTTGTAGGGCTGTTTCTGATCGTAGGTGGGGCTGAGAAGGTGGGCATTACCGAGCAGCTGCTGCGGCTTGCGCGGGAGCTGAATCTTCACAACGCGGCGACGTTTACCGCAATCACTGCTGTTCTATCCAACATTGTAAGCAATGTGCCGGCGGTGATGTTGCTGAAGTCCGTGGTGCCCGGTTTCGCGCAGCCACACCGTGCCTGGATGCTGCTGGCGATGGCCAGTACGCTTGCGGGTAATCTGACCATCACCGGATCCATTGCCAACATCATCGTGGTAGAGGGAGCGCGTCCGGCGGTTAACATTACCTTCCGCGATTATCTGCGAGCTGGGGTGCCGGTGACGCTGGCAACCATTACATTTGGCGCAGTATGGCTTTGGCTGGTTGGATAATTCGGCAGAGGGGGGCGGCCAAAATAATGCCAGGTCAACCCGTTTAAAGAATTGGCCTGGCAGAAGGCTTGTCGACTTCTTAAGTCGTCTGCTGGTGATGATGGTGATGATGCTTGTGGTGCTTATGGTGATGGTGGGTGGAAGAGGGCGGCGTTGTGCTTGGTGTGGCGGTCTGCGCAAAGGCTGACACACAGAGAGCGCTGCCGAAAACCACCGCGAGTAGGGAGGCGAGCAGTTTCTTCATCAGTACCTCATTGGAGATCTGGTTGTGGGACTGCCTGATATAGAAACCGCCGTCCGGAAATAAGTTGCGGGGGAAGCTTCGTCAGGCGATAACCCGGCGTCATTATCTTTTTTGGAAGGCGGTGTCCACCAGTGACCATGGGGAGACCCCTGAGGATGTCCCGCGGGCCAGGTAATCAATGCTTTTGGGGTCACGGGTTATCGTGGTTTGAGGCAGATTGGCATGTTGCCGGCACTCGCGGCGGGGGCAACCGCAGCACGAAAAAGCTCTTCCCAGCGGCTAAATTGGCGCTACAATGTGCGCCCGGAATTGGTTCTGCGCCGGGTCATCACAGCCCTGTTGTGACCCAGCGCACAGACACTGGTAGCTAAGGTATCGAAGATAAGCGCCACCGAAACAGGCGGGTGGCGCCAGTTGCGCGCCCGCAGGAGGCGTTTTCGTGCGAAAACAGCGACTTGCCGACAGGTTGCTGGAGCGTGAACGCCCCAAGAGCTTCGCTGCCAAACAGACGCGGCCTCCGCTCCTGTCCTCCGCAACGCGTCTGTGGCTCACCTGCGTTGGTGATGTGCCCGGCCCGCCGGGATGTGCGAGGTTGAGCGGCGCCACGGTCCACCCCCTGTTCGGTGAAGAGGGATATTCATACCGGCTTCATACGGCATTTTCAGGCCCAGGTTCTCGGATGCCGCTTCGCCACTAGGAGGGCCATCTCCCCATGACGCCTACTTATTGGCTGTGCTCCTATCTCAAGGTGGGGTGGGGGGAATAGCCTACCTCGGGGCCAACTCAGGACGGTGGCAGGCGGAGGTTCGAGAGTCCTAACGAACGTTCGGTCTAGGCCAGAACCCTTTTCTGGTCTCAATTCGGTTCCGTCCTGCTTGACGGACCAGGAGGCTTGCATGGCTCAGGAACAAGCTGCCCGCGCGGCGGTGCCCGGTCGTTCGGCGCCCGCTGCACCCGCTGGCGAACCGGATATTTGGGAACGCGTCGCCCGCATGGACGAATTCAAATCACTGCTCACGGCGAGGGAGAAGTTCGTCATTCCCGCGGTTATCTTCTTCGTCGTGTACTACTTCTTGCTTCCCATTTCCGTCGGTTACTTTCCTCAGTTTATGGACAAGCGCGTCGGCTCGGTGAATCTGGCGTATCTGTTTGCACTGTCGCAGTTTTTTGTGGCCTGGCTGATTGCTTTCCTGTACGTGCGCGCTGCCCGCCGCTTTGACGAATACGGCCGCCGCATCCTCGATCACGTGGACACCAGCAAGGAGGGCAAATAACCATGTCAACCTCATTGTTGATGTTTCTGGTTTTTATCGTGATCACGCTAGGGATCACCTACTGGGCCGCTCGCCGCTCCGCCGGCGCGGGCGCCTACTTTGCCGCGAGCCGGCGTATTACCGCCTGGCAGAACGGGGTGGCTGTTGCCGGCGACTATATGAGCGCTGCTTCCTTCCTCGGGATTGCGGGATTGATCGCTTTCTTCGGCTACGACGGGTTCATGTACTCGGTAGGCTGGCTGGTCGCTTACCTGACCGTACTCCTGGTCGTGGCAGAACCGCTGCGCAATGCGGGCAAGTACACCATGGCAGACGTGCTCGCGTATCGGTTAAAACCGCGGCCGGTACGGGCCATGGCTTCCGTCAGCACCCTCACCGTGAGCACGTTCTACATGATCGCGCAGATGGTGGGCGCGGGCGCGTTGGTGAGCCTGCTGTTGAAGGGCTCAGGGATCAATTTCCGCACGGCTGTCATCGGCGTCGGCATTCTGATGATCGTGTACGTGGTGTTCGGCGGTATGCTGGCCACGACCTGGGTGCAGATCATCAAAGCCATCCTGCTGATGACGGGCACCATTCTGCTCAGCATTCTGGTGATGAGCAAGTTCGGCTTCAGTTTCTCCAATTTCTTCACTGCCGTGCAGCACGTAAGCTACCATGGCCCAGCAGGGCAGGAGATCACTAAAGACTTTCTCCAGCCCGGGCTGCGCTTCAAGCCACCCAACGGTCCCCTGGAGTTGATTTCGCTGGGCATGGCTCTGATTTTTGGCACGGCGGGGCTGCCGCACATTCTGGTCCGGTTCTACACCGTTCCGGATGCCAAGACCGCGCGCTATAGCGTGGTCTGGGCGATGATCTTGATTGGCAGCTTTTACATCATGACCACCTTCCTGGGATTCGGCGCAGCCACCATCGTTGGGCGCGACTTTATCTCTACTCATGGCGGCAACAACATGAGCGCGCCTCTGCTGGCGCAGGCAGTCGCTGGGGATGTGTTCTTCGCCTTCATTTCCGCGATTGCTTTCGCCACGATCCTGGCGGTGGTTGCTGGACTGACCATCAGCGCCTCCACGTCCTTTGCTCACGATTTTTGGACCAACGTGATTCACAAAGGGGTGGAGCGCAAACCGGGCGAGGAGGTGATGGTGTCGCGGATCGCGGCCTTTGTGGTTGGTGCGGTGGCCATCAGCATCGCGATTGTTTTGGGACCCAGCGCGAACGTGGCTTTCCTGGTGGCTCTGGCTTTTGCAGTGGCTGCCTCCGCCAACTTGCCGGTGATTGTGCTCTCGATCTTCTGGAGACGGTTTAACACGTTGGGAGCGGTCATGGGCCTGGCCGTCGGCCTGCTGGCGTCGATTGTGCTCATCCTGATTGGCCCCAGCGTCATGGGCATCGATACGGCAACGACGCCGGCCATTTCACGCCACCTGATTCAGCATGCTCCAATATTCCCGTTGGAGAATCCCGGCATCGCCAGCATTCCGCTGGGATTCATCGGAGCATTTTTAGGAACCCTGCTGGGCGGCCGCGAGGCTTCCGCCGAGCACAAATTCACTGAACTGGAGGTTCGCGCCAACACCGGACTGGGTTCGGAGAAGGCGCTTGCCCACTAACCTGTATCACGCATGCCGGACGGCGGTCGCACGTACCGCCGCCGGCATGCTCATCTTTCTTCCCCAAAGCATCAGAACGTTTCCGGGAGTTGCATATGACTTTAGCCACAAAATCCGCAAACGAAAGTATTTCTAATCTGCTTAATATCGCCGAAGAATATCCTTCCCCCAAGATCGTCGCCGAGAGCGCCCGCCAGCAATCCTGGAACGAAGAATACGAGCGCTCCATCAATTTTCCGGAAGCCTTCTGGGGAGATTACGCTCGCAATTTTGTCTGGAACTCGCCCTGGCAACGGGTCATGCAGTTTGATGGCGTGCACCATAAATGGTTTCTGGGTGCCCGCACGAACATCACGGTGAATGCTCTCGACCGTCACGCCAATTCCGATCGCCGCAACCGGGTGGCATACATCTGGCTAGGGGAGGACGGAACTGAGCGCATCGTCACCTACGGCCAGTTGCACCAGTTGGTGTGCCGGTTTGCCAACGGACTGAAATCGCTGGGAGTGAAGAAGGGCGACCGCGTCATTATTTACATGCCTCTTACGATCGAAGGTGTGGTGGCGATGCTGGCGTGCGCCCGCATCGGAGCGATTCATTCCGTGGTCTATGCCGGACTGGGACACACTGCGCTGCGCGAGCGGATTGTCGACGCCCAGGCGCGCATTGTGATTACCGGCGATGTCGGATACCGCCGCGGCAAGAAGGTACAACTGAAGGCCATCACCGATGAAGCTGTGGATGCTCTGGAGTTCGTGGAGAAAGTGGTGGTGTTCTCACGCGAGAACGCGGAACTGAGCGGGCGGGAAGTGAATTTCGCCGATCTGATGAAATTCCCTGACGATTGCCCCGCCGAAGACATGGATGCCGAAGATCCCCTGTTCATCCTTTATACCTCCGGCAGTACGGGCAAGCCCAAAGGCGTCGTGCATGTCCACGGCGGCTACATGGTAGGGACTACCTACCATCTGGAAAATTACTACGACGTTGGCGAGCGGGACGTGTTCTGGTGTACTTCCGATATCGGCTGGATTGTAGGTCATTCCTACATTGTTTATGCCCCGCTGTGCGCAGGAGTGACAACACTGTTTCGCGAAGGAGCAATCGACTACCCCGCACCGGACATCGTTTGGGACATTGTCGAGCGTTATGGCGTCAGCAAGATGTTCACCGCTCCTACCGCGCTGCGCATGTTCATGAAATATGGCGACGCGCTGCCCGCCAAGCACAATATCTCCAGCCTGCGCTTTGTGGCCTGCGCGGGAGAGCCGCTGAATCCGGAAGCCTGGCGCTGGGCACAGACGCATCTCGCTGGCGACGGGAAATGGGGCTATGTGTGCGATAACTGGTGGCAAACCGAGCTGGGCGGACCGGCTATCGGAACCCCGGCTTCGATGGCTACCCGTCCCGGTAAGTGCGGTATCTCACTTCCTGGATCCATCGCAGATGTGGTGGACGAAGAAGGGAAGCCCACGGCTCCGGGGGCCGGCGGACGGTTGGTCCTGAAGCGGCCATTCCCGCACATGATGCGCACTGTTTGGGGAGACGCCGACCGCTACGATCGCGAGTGGAAGAAGATTCCGGGTTGCTACGCTACCGGGGATGTGGCGGTCAAGGATGCCGACGGCTACATTACGGTTTTGGGGCGGGTGGATGATGTCCTCAACGTAGCCGGACACCGGATCGGAACCGCGGAAGTGGAGAGCGCACTGGTGTCTCACCCCGCAGTGGCGGAAGCGGCAGCCATCGGAGTGCCCGATGCCCTCAAGGGGGAAGTGATCAAGGCCTTCGTGACCTGCCGTGCCGGCCATACCGCTTGTGACGCCCTGGCAACTACCCTGGTCGAGCATGTACGGCGGGAACTGGGGCCGATTGCCACGCCGTCGGCGATTGAGTTCGTAGCTGCCCTACCCAAGACCCGCTCTGGTAAGATTCTTCGCCGCTTTCTGAAGGCGAAGGAGAGTGGACAGGATCCGGGCGACATTTCCACCATGGAACAGTAAATCGTACTACGATATTACTCAGCTCGCGGCAGGAGTCAGAATGGCACAAGAGACGATTACCTCACCACAGCAAAGCATTGATTCCGTACTGCAGGAAGCACGCACGTTCGAGCCGCCGGCGGAGTTCCGGCAGAAAGCTCACATCCGGAGCCTGGAAGATTACGAGCGCCTCTACAAGGAAGCATCTGAAGATCCGGAGAAGTTCTGGGGCAATATCGCCCGCGAATTGCATTGGTTCAAGCCCTGGACCAAGGTCCTGGAGTGGAACGCACCTTGGGCGAAGTGGTTCGTAGGTGGCGAGATCAACCTGTCCTTCAACTGCCTCGACCGCAATGTGAAGGGTGGCCGCGCCAACAAGACCGCTCTGCTGTGGGAAGGAGAGCCAGGCGAGATCCGGACGCTCACCTATGCCCAGTTGCTGACCGAGGTTTCGAAGTTTGCCAACGTGCTGAAGTCCCTGGGGATCCAGAAGGGCGACCGGGTGGCCATTTATATGGGTATGACGCCGGAGCTTCCAGTGGCCATGCTGGCGTGCGCCCGTATAGGTGCCATCCACTCGGTAGTATTTGGCGGCTTTTCGTCGAACGCACTGGTGGACCGCATCAATGATGCCACGGCAGTGGCCGTAATCACCCAGGATGGCTCTTATCGCCGTGGCAATGAAGTCAAGCTGAAGCCTGCTGTCGATGAGGCGCTGGATTCGTGTCCTTCGGTGAAACACGTGATCGTGTATCAGCGGACCAAGACTCCGGTAACGATGAAAGCCGGCCGCGATCACTGGTGGCACGATCTAATGTCCAAGGCGAGCGACAAGTGCGACGCCACGCCGGTTGATGCCGAGCATCCGCTCTACATCCTTTACACTTCCGGTACGACAGGAAAGCCGAAAGGCGTCGTGCACACAACGGGCGGCTATTCCGTCGGTACTTATCTCACCTGCAAGTGGGTTTTCGATCTTAAAGAGGAAGATGTTTACTGGTGCACCGCCGATATCGGCTGGGTCACCGGGCATAGCTATATCGTCTACGGCCCGCTGCAGAACGGTGCGACCTCGGTGATGTATGAGGGCGCACCTAACTTCCCCGAGCCGGACCGCTTCTGGAGCATCATCGACCGCCACAAGGTGAACGTGTTTTATACGGCTCCGACGGCAATCCGCACGTTCATCAAGTGGGGCGAGTCGTGGCCGGGAAAACACAAGATGGACAGCCTGCGCCTGCTGGGTACCGTGGGCGAGCCCATCAATCCGGAAGCCTGGATGTGGTACCGGGAAGTGATCGGGCGCAACCGCTGCCCGATTGTCGATACGTGGTGGCAGACGGAAACCGGAATGATCATGATCACCCCGTTGGCAGGGGCGATCGCCACGAAGCCGGGATCGGCTACCAAGCCTTTCCCCGGGGTGATCCCCGAAGTAGTGACCATGGATGGCAAGCCGGTGCCGGCGGGTTCGGGTGGCTACCTTGTGATCCGTAAGCCGTGGCCAGCGATGTTGCGCACGGTTTGGGGTGATGCTGACCGCTATGTCCGCCAGTATTGGTCGCAGATTCCGGGCACGTACTTTACGGGCGATGGCGCGCGGCGCGACAAGGACGGCTACTTCTGGATCATGGGCCGTGTGGATGACGTGATCAATGTTTCCGGTCACCGGCTGAGCACCATGGAGGTGGAGTCGGCGTTGGTAGCGCATCCCATGGTGGCGGAGGCGGCCTGCGTGGGACGCCCAGACGAAGTCAAAGGACAAGCGATCGCCGCCTTTGTGACGCTCGAGGGCGGCCAGACACCCAGTCCGCAGCTAAAAGAAGAGCTGCGGCAGTGGGTGGTGAAGGAAATCGGAGCGCTGGCGCGACCGGACGACATCCGCTTCACCGATGTTCTGCCGAAGACACGCAGCGGCAAGATTATGCGCCGCCTGCTGCGCGAGTTGGCCACCAGCGGCGACGTCAAGGGCGACACCACCACGCTGGAAGATTTTGGCGTGATCGCAAAGCTGCGACAGGAAGAAGAGTAGTTCTGAACCCCATGCCAGGGGTGGGGCCTGACTTAGAGAATCAGGCCCCTATTCTTGGGGTGGTTTGGTCGTCCCGGAACAGGCATTCAGCGGTAGGAACAAACGCGAGGTCCTTCGACTCTGCGCCCGCGACCCGCAAGAATCGCGGGGTCGAAAAGCAAAAGCGGGCGCATCGCTCAGCATGACGAATAGATGATATTCAGCCGCACACGGGCAGTGTCAGCAGTTTGTCTGTAGCCGTCAGATCCGGGGCAGAGCATAGAAACACGTGGTCCGCGGAGCAGAAAGGACACTTTCCCAGCTTCACGTCAGCTTCCCAGCCGTCGCGGCCACGCAGAAAATAACGATCGCCCGATTCTGATTTGAGCTGCCAGATCACTTCTTCCGCCATCAGAACTTCAGACCAGCCGTTCTCGTCTCCAATGCCCAGGTGGGAGATGTGGCGGTGCGGATCTTCATCCTTCATGCGCCGCGTGAGGCAGATGATTTGCTTACGCGCCATGGCTGCGAGTATGACAGGGAGAATCAGAACGGGGCCAACTGCCCCGTGGTGGGCTCAGCTCAACAGTACCAGGGCTCGGTGAGGTAAGGAATTGTTGTCCGCGCCGCCATCGGAGGCAGCGCAGGCTCTCTCGAATCAGCCGCACGTTCGTTCCTGCGGAAGGATTGCAGCAAGCTCCACGCGTGCTCGAATATGGCTCGACGTGGCATTCCCCACTTGCGCGACTGCTGCAGGAATGCCTCCAATTGTTGCTGCAACAGATCGACTCTGGCATCGCTGTGTAGCCAACGATAGCAAAGTGCAGCGTGGTCGAATGGCCCGATCAGGTCGCGTACTTCCTGCAGTTTAAGCAAGCGCGATCCGGAGGGAATCAGCAGCTGTATCGCAAGCTGAATCGGCTGGACGTTTTCTATCAGGTCGAGCTCAGCGAGGGTGAGCAGAAAGTCCTCATATCCGGCCAGCGAAATCCAGGGAGTGAAGGCAACGAAAGTGGGCGAGAGCGGAACACCGATCTCGCGCATGAGCTTCAATACTTCCACAAAATCCGCGCGGGTGTGCCCCTTATCGAGCAGGCGGAGAACGTTATCGTCAAATGACTCGACGGCGCTGACCACGAAAGCACAGCCGGTCTCGCGCAGGGTGGAGAGATGCTCCGCGTGCGTGAGGAGGTGCTCGATCTTGATGGTCACGTCGTAGCTCAGAGTGGGAAACTCGGTGTGAAGTGCGCGCACGATTCCCAGTGAGTGTCCGATACCGTTGAAGAAGTCGGGATCACCGAAAGAAATGTGCTCGGCTCCAGCCTCAACTTGCTGCCGTATGTCTGCCAGCACCACATCGCGCTGCACGATGCGAAACACGCCGTTGTAAACCGGGACGACCGGGCAATGCCGGCAAAGGTGCTTGCACCCGCGGCTGGCTTCGGTGTAGCCCACGACTCTCTCTCGTCCACCGGGCAGCATCAATTTTGCGTATTTGTTCAGGCGCGGAAATCTGGAGCGGTCTGGGACGAGAAACTGCTGACGGTCGAGGGAAATCGAAGCCGAGGAACTCGTGTCGGTGCCGTTGCCCTCGTGACGCATCAGCTTGCTGACAAAAGCAGCCAATGGCGCTTCGAATTCGCCGCCGAAGATGCTCTGGATCCCAAGCTCGCGGAGTTGATCTGAATTTAAGGGCGCGTAGAGGCCGTAGGCGCACAGATGCGCGCGCGGATTCAGGCTGCGAACGCGGCTGATAGCGTACAGGGCGACGCGGGTGGCGGTGTGCATCGGCAGATAGAAAGCAATCAGATCTGCATTGCGCAGGCATTCCTCATTGTCCTTCAATGCCTGCTGCGAGAGATCGAGGCAGGTCACGCGGGCACCGTCGTGGCGCAGCCATGCCGCTGGCGAAGCAAGTCCGAAAGGCTGGTGTCCCAACTCGTAGGTCGAGACGAGTACCACATTCATGGCAACCATGCTAACGCAGGTGCCACTATTTGTGTGTCCCGCCCAGCTTCGGGGTCTGTCGTACAATCTGCTTGTGAGTCTGCTGCCGCTGTTTCCATTGGATATGGTGTTGTTGCCCGGGGCGCCGCTTCCACTGCATATCTTCGAGCCTCGCTACAAGGAGATGATCGGGGAGGCTCTGGCTGGGAACAAGCCTTTCGGCCTGGTGCGCGCCAAAGAGAACTCGCTGGCCGAGCTGGGCTGCACAGCCGAGATCATGGAGGTCACCAAGAAATACGAGGATGGCCGCATGGATATCGTGGCCGAGGGACGCCAACGCTTCGAGATTATGCAGGTCAACGAGGAGAGATCGTTCTTGCAGGCGGAGGTTCGCTATTTTGACGATGATCCCGGCAACCCCCCGCCTTCGGACGTGGAGAAGTTGCTCACCATGCACCAGGAGCTGCTGGCTTTAGCCGGGGCGGAGTCGGCGGAGGCTCCTGAAGTGGACGAACCCCAAATTTCGTTCCACATCGCCGGGATGTTGCCCCTGGATCTGGACTTCAAGCAGACGCTTCTCGGCATGCGCTCCGAGCCGCAGCGGGTGACCGCACTGATCGAGTACTACACGGCTCTGCTGCCTCGGGTGCGCCGCACACTGAAGGTGCGCGATAAGGCGCGGGGGAATGGGCATGTGTGAGCTTGTCCCCCGAATTTTTCTCTGTTGCGGATCCATCCTGTCACAGTTACACCAACGAAATAGGAATGTTTGGCGTACTGCCGACTGAAGAACTGCAGATCCCTCGGCCGCCGTGGGGGCCTCGTGATGACAAGGGAAAACAGAGCTGGCAAACCTACCGGATCTGATCGATCTTGGCTGCGAGGATGAAATCGCTTTCCGTCAGCCCATTAATTTTGTGGGTCCAGATGGTGATCTCAGCTTTACCCCAGGAGAGGCAGATGTCGGGATGATGGCCTTCGCGTTCGGCGATTTCGCCGACACGGTTGGTGAAATCGAGAGCCTGGCGGAAGTCGGGAAAGGTGAAAGCGCGCTTGAGGTGATGACCTTCGACCACCTGCCATTGCGATACTTGCTTGTGCAACTTGTTCAGCTCCTCCCCAGCCAGCGGGGGCACGCCTCCGCGGCAGGGAACGCAACTCTTGGCAGCCAGTTCGGACATGGATCCATCCTCCGTGGACCATTCTAAATACTGGCTGGATATTGCGCCGCTCAGCATCACAGAGTGAAGCCGCAAGACGGCGCGAAGATTTTCCCGCGAATACTCTCCCTCACCGTTCCTGGTTGAGCTTCTCAACCACTTCCCGCCAAAGCTCTTGCTGGAAGGCGCGAAATGCGGGCAGCTCGTACAGCCTGAGGCTGAGCTCGGCGGTGCTCGACGGCGCAGGCGTGCTGGTCGGCTTCAACACAGTCTGCCGCAAGCGGCTGACGGTTTGCTCGTCGAACGTGTGAGCGATGAACACGAGATTTCCGGGCCAGAGTTCGATAAATACTGGACCCTCGTCAGTATTCACGCGCAGGGATTGCCTTGGACCGCAGTCCTGACCACTGCCGGCGCAGCTGGTGGGCTCAAACGTTTTCTCGCTTTGCACTGTGGTTCGCTTCGAGAGTGAAGTCTTATAGAGCTGAATGAAACGCTCGGCTGATTCGGTGGTCTTCCAGCGCGAAACGTAGAGCAATCCCAGATCGGCGGTAGAGGCCTTGGTGTTGGGAGGGTCGGCCGGAGACCGCTTCACAGCGATGTACGATCCGCCGCGCCAATTCTGGCCGAGAACATACACGTCGTTATCGCGTCCGAATTGTTTCGCGAAGATGCGGACGTCGAGTTCGCCCATGGTGCCGCTGTCGTAAGGCTGAAATTCCGGCGGAAGAACGGCCCGCAGGTCGGGAATGATCACCGGAGTTTGCTTCTCATGTTCCAGGTACGCTTCAGGCTGGAGGATCTCGTGGGTATCGCGCGGCGGCCGGGCAAAGGCTCCGGCAAAAGCCATCCGCGTGCCGCCCTTTTTCAGCAGCTCCAGTTCGAAATTCAATCCCTCCCGGTAGGGGAAGATGGAGCTTTCTTTCAGCATGAAAGGAGCGTTATGGACCACCACTGCCGTGTCGTAGCTGCCATCGAGACGGCCTTTCAGGACCTGCATTAAATCGGGTGAACCTGCCAGCCGGCGGTTGATCGGCTTCAGGGTGTAATCCACAAACACCACCATGGCCTGACCTTCCACCACAGCGGTGCGGGCGCCGTCCTCTTGGTCATCCTGTGCGTCCACGTGTAACTTCATTTCCGCTTGCCGGGACTGGGATTGCTTGTCGTGGTGATGCCAGTTTTGCAGATCGTAGTTCTGGTCCTGCAGCGCGTGGGTAAGCTCGTGGGCCATGATGGGCATCTGCTGATCCAAGGCAATCCAGTTCAGCAGGCACATGGTTTTGGTCTTGAAGTCGTAATAGCCGGCGATGCTCTGGCCGCTGGCGCCAACCAGGAAGGTTTTCAGATCGAAATCGCGGGGGAGGAAGCCAAACTTTTTGAGCACAAGTTCTGAGCGTGCCAAACGCTGGGCCGCCGCGCTCTCTGACATTGCCTCGGACATGTGGCGCTTCACGTCTTCCTGGCCGATCAGTTGGTGCTTCACCTCGCTGCGCTTGGGAAAACCTGTATCGTCACTGGCAAAGTCGAGTGTCTCGCTGATCGACGAGAACAATTTTTTGGAGTCGTCCTGCGTGACCTTGATTTCCACCTTGTGGGCAGCACGCCGCTCGCGAGCGATGTCGCCCAGGCTGCGGTTGTCGTCGGAAGTGGCAGGTTGAACAGTCTGGGCGTGGCCGAGAGCGGGGATAAAACTCAACAGAATAAGGACAAGCAGGTTGGTCCCTTTGCGCATTTTTTGTCGTCGCTCCGGAATTGCGGGTCTCAGCCGCATCATAGGGCGGGGCGCCGACTACCGATAATTACTCGCGGACTGCGTCTTCGGTAACAGGGGCTCATCAGCAATTTCTCCCCTGGAAACCCGCAAGAAATCAGGCAAAACGCAAGACGCGAGTACGTCGGTAACTAGGCTCGCAGGTCCGATCAATGCTCTACTTCCGCAAGCAAGAAAATAGAAAATGAGGGGACCAATGGGACGAACACTGGTGGCTGTAGGTAAGAGCACGTTATTGGCAGGCCTGCTGTGCGCGGTTGGATTTGGTGTGACTACGAATTGCAGGGCGCAATCGCTGGGAGATGTTGCTGCCGAGAGCAAGGCGAAAGCCGCTGGCACGCATCGCGTGCTGACCGACGAGGATATGACTGATTTGCGTCAGAAGACGCGTGCCTCCGCGAGCGAAGGCCAGATCGCAGGTTGCGACAAGAGTTGTGAGGAGAAAGTAAAGACAGGGTTGGGAGTTCACGAGAACGAAGCCGGTTGGAGCGAGACGTTCGCCAATGCTGTCGATGCCGTTTCCGACGATCGTGAGTGGCAAGACCTGTTTGCACGCGTGAAAACGCAGAATTGCGCCGAGAAGAAATCCGGCAAGCAGGACGCCGAGGCTGATAAGTCACTGACGCAGGAGCTGCAGTTCAAAGTGGAACGTGAGCGGCACGACCTGCTGGAGATGCGCCGTGACACCGCCAATCTTCCGCTGGGCTCGCCGGAAATCAGCACCACCCTGGAGCAGATGCGCACGCGCGCGGTCAAGGTGGCCATCATGGCAGTGCAGTTGACGGGCTTGGGAAGCGACACGTGCAAAGCGGCCGCGAACTAGAGCATGTCTGCTCAGGTCGAGAGCATTCCACGAAGCTAGCCCGCAGGCGCCCCGGTCAACTTCTGGAAGCTGCCCTACCGTAACCCTCCCCCATATTCGATCTTGGTGTCCACGTGCGTGTGCTGGAAGTCGTGGTTGTCAAGCGACAGGGAAATGTCCCGCTTGAGAAAGTGCAGCACCTCCAGGTGAAATTCGGTTCCGAAGCTTGATGGAAACCAAGCCCCGTCCTCCTGGCGCTTGTATTGCACGCTGAAACCGACACCGGGCAGATCAATACCGAGCACAGTTCTGACCGGAAACGGGATTTGCCGAGATAATTTGGTAAACACCAGCATGGGCTGAAATTCCTGTCTGTCGATGTAGGCTTCGCCTGCCCAGTCAATCTCATGCTTGTTCTTCGGCCCGAAGGCAATATGGTAGGCTTCGCGGCCCTGAAACATCTGTTCACCAACCAGGCGGAACTCATACTTTTTCTGCTGTGCGGTGGTGAGTGGAAATAAGTCACCGCCGATGCCGTCCTTGGTGTGAGTGTCTTCGTCCAGAATGATGTGCACCCCGTGTTGATGATCGGGTCTTCGTCTGATGTCCCCGGTCAGGTCCCCGCGGAAAGAATCGACCAGTTCGGCGTCGATGCTGTCGGCGTCGGGTCGCGGCTCACCGCTGAAGTCCTGATACTTGCCTTTATGAAGATAACGGCCAGTGAGGAGCTGTAAGTCTTTCCTGGCGCCATCAGGGATCGGGATCACGGTGTAATCCGTGGTTTCCTCGCGCATGAGCTTGCCATTGGTCTTGTGGGTGACCACGTGGACGTGCTGTTTATATATGTAGTTCTTGCGCAGATCTTCTGCGCGGTCCTGGTTGGCAGCCACGCGCGCCATGATTTCGTCCGCGGTGAGGGGCGAACTGGATTCGACGGCCGCAAACGATGCCGCAGAGAGCAGGAGCAAAATCAGCAAGCGGAGGCAAGACATACTTATCCTCATTGGTGTACGCATGGAGGACGGCGGCAAGCGCCAGATTATTACGGTCACATGCTTAAATTTTATGAGGTCGGTCCCCATTGTCTGATGGCCAGGCGCTGAGGTAGAGTTTCGCTCCACCGGGGGTAGCTCATGGACACCGCAAAAGAGACCACCATGAAGGTCCTGCTTCTGCTCGGCCGCCTTTTGTTCGGTGGCTTCTTTTTGGGATCGGGGTTGAACCACTTCGTACACCACACGGCGTTGGCGGAAATGGTAGCGGCGGCTGGCTATCCTTTGCCCGAGTTGGCGGTGATCGGCTCCGGCGTGCTCATCTTTCTGGGCGGGGCCAGTATCCTGCTGGGAGCCTGGCCCCGAGTGGGCGCCTGGCTGATCGTCATCTTCCTGGTATTCGTTACGCCCCTGGTAAACAATTTTTGGGCTGACGTCAACAACCCGCAACAATTCGCCGACGATCTGAATAACTTCACCAAGAATGTGGGATTGCTGGGCGGCGTCCTGATGTCATTGTTCATCCAGCAGCCGTGGCCCTACAGCGTGGATGAGATGGTAAGCCGCAGTCGCCAGACCATCCCCGTGGAGAGCGAATACATCCGAATTTTTCGGCAGCGATAGCGCAAGCCGCCAGCCATTGACGCAAAGGCTTGGAAGTGCGTCATTGATGTCGAGCTTCCGGACCCCTGGTGGAGGGCGACCATGAAGAAAGACAGGGCTAACGAGCCATCCCAAAGCAGCCGTCGGACATTTCTAAAGTCAAGTGGCGCGATGACAGCCGCGGTAATCGGGTCGTCGGCTTTTCCGAAGGTGGCTACCGCGGCGGGAGCGGTACAAGCCGATTCGCGAGGCCGTAATGGCATGCCAACTCGCAATCTGGGGAAAACTGGCTACAAGGTCGGCATCTTCAGTCTAGGCGGACAGGCCGCCCTTGAACGTCCGCACAACGAGGAGATCGCGGTCCCCATCATCGAGAAGGCCCTGGATCTCGGTGTGAATTACATTGACACGTCTTCCATATACGGTGGTCCTGAGCGTTGGAGCGAGCAATACATCGGAAAGGTAATGAAACGCCGCCGAGCCGAGACGTTTGTGGCGACAAAGACAATTGACCGTACACGCGACGGTTCAATGCGTATGCTCGAAACCTCGCTGAAACTGTTGCAAACCGACCGCATCGATATTTGGCAACTGCACGACATAGGGACGATGGGGGAAATCGACAAGATCTTCGCCAAGGGCGGCGCCATGGAGGCTTTGCTTCAGGCTCGCGACCAGAAGATCGTGCGCTATCTTGGTATCACCGGGCACTTCCGGCCCGAACCGCTCATCGCGGCCATCCATCGTTACCCATTCGACACGATTCTGATGGCTGTGAATGCTGCCGATCCTCATCACTACAGCTTTTCGGATCAATTGCTGCCCCTGGCCGTCGAGAAGCGAATGGGCATTGTGGGAATGAAGGTGCCGGCGCGAGGGCGCATCCTGTCGAGCTGGACTCCGCCACCAATCGAGAAACAGAAACACATGTGGGAAGGAATGGTCCTGGCGCCGACCCCCGGGACAATCACCATGCGTCAGGCTATGTATTATTCTCTCTCGCTGCCCGTCAGTACCGTCATCATCGGCTGCGACTCTACCTCCCAGCTCGAGGAAAATGTGCAGTTGGCCCGGGAATTCACCCCGCTCAGCCAGCAACAGATGGCAGCCCTTACCGAGAAAACTCAGCCGGTATCCAAGCAATCGCTGTTCTTCCGCTTCTACGAACACGCATGAGCGGCGTTTATTTGAAATGGTTGTCGAGAGCAGAATCGTGCTGAACGCACAGGATTGGTAGCGGACGTTTCCACTAAGGATAACCACCTGGCATAGCGGGCAGCCGACGGCAGAGATGATGAGTCACAACCCGCGGGGATATCCCGCGGCCAGCGCGATCTGAATCACCCGCTCAATAAATTCGCTTTTTGCATTCGCGTATTTTTCACGAGATGAAGAGTCTGCGGCGTCGGCCAGAGTGGCCAGCGCTTTCTTGAGAGCGGCGTATTGCCTTGCGGTATCGCTGTGCTCGCGCAAGTAATCACGGAATGCCAGGGTGCGTCGCTCTTCCTCGCCGCCCGACTGAACCACGTGAACATGGTGCGTGTGCGGCCAGTCCTTTGGGCGATGAAAGAAGGGACAGAAAGCGTCGTCAGCGTGCGGCACGTGAACATAACCGAGGGTGGCGAACGGCTCGCCGTAAGCAGCGATAGGCTGCAGCTGTTCCACGGAAACCTGAATGTCGATGATGGGCTTGGCTTCCAGTCCCGGGACAGCCGTCGAGCCGTTGTGGTCGATACGGCGCGCCAGTTCGCCGAGGACTTGGGCAATGCGGTCCCGCTCCGCCGCAAATTCCTGAACCCAATGCGGATCGTAGGCGCAGATCTGGAGTGGTTGGAGCATGAGGATTCGAGTGTTCGTGGGGAATATTACGCTAGCCGGTTTTAGATCTCGTGTGGAATTACTTGTGTAGTGGGATGTTACGCCAACTCCGAATTCGCAGCGAGGCCCTCCAGCGTGGCTTGGCGAGCGCGCAACTCTCTGAGTTCCTCTTCGCCGAGCTTCTCGGCGCAGCCTGCCACCGTCCGCATTCCGTGCTCCGCGAGTATCCTCCGGTACCTCGGATCAGGCGTCGAGGCGGCGATATCACCGAAGGCTCGCAGCAAGCGCAGCCCTCAGTTACCCCGAACGCCCTGTCCAGCTTATGGGTTCGGAGGAAAGAGGCCAGCCTGCTTTAACACCGAAAGCATGTTCCAGGCGCTCCACTCTTCAGAAATCTTTGCTGCCTTGAAGCGGAAGATGGTTATTCCCGAAACTTTAATCTTTTTGCCGGTCGCGGGAAGCCCCATTCCCGGCTGCGTGTTCGTACCCCACGCCGTCCAATGCACGGCAACCAAATCCCCCTCGGCGACCATACGGTTAACCGCCATCTGCATGTCCGGCATCGCTGTGCGTTCTTCACGCGCTGCCGCCATGTCTTCAGCCAGACTGAAGTCCCGGTCAGTTCCGTGGGCCACAAAATCGGCTGTGTGCGAGTCCGAATACTGGTCAAGCCTTCCCTGGCCCAGTACGTCTTCGAGGAACAGTCGGGCAACAGTCTTGTTTTTCTCCTGCTCGCTTGGAGGCTGAGTTTGGCAAAAGGCAGTCGTCGCAAGAAGTAACAGAACTAAGAGAAGTGAAGGATTTTTCAGCATAAAGACTCCTTTACTGCCAGCGATGCTTATCGGTCCGTGCTGCATAGGCTGGCTAACCCGCCGCTGTGAGTGGCGACGGGCCTGCTAAGGTCTTCGGTCCGGCGCCCATGAGCACCAGCCAGAGCATAACGACCAGCTCTCCCAGCACCACAGGTTGAGTGATGGCAAGCACCTTGTCCTCGGAGCCTGGGAACAATAATCCTGAAAGGCTGAAGGTCAGCCATGCGAAGCAGGCGATCATGAGCCAGACGCCCAGAACGCGCGGCAGAAATCGCGACCTGTAGACCAGCAGCCCGAAGGGGAAGAGCCACAGGCCCGCGAACGCCAGGTTGGCGAGGTCAAGCTGGTGATGCAGGTTGAGGAACAGCCGGACAAAGGCATCGCGCTGCGGCTTGTCGAAAATTGACAGGAAATCGGCCCCGCGAGCGAATAGCAGGGCGGCTGCGTCGGTCACGGTGTTGACCACGTACAGAGGTGTTTGCATCAAGCTGCCGAGGATCACCATCAGCACGGCGAGTGTCTGGTCAACTTCCTTGAACAACCGATAAAGAGCTAAGGGGACGAAGAGCCACAGGATCGCGCCGACCAGGGAGCTCACGATGCCCCAGCGGAAGAGCGACTCGTGGGCAGCGATGTTGTTGGCCGTTGCCGCCGCGTTTCCGCGCACAAACAGGGCGCTGGGAATGTACATGAGGCGTACCACGCCAACTGCGGAGGCCAAAATGTATAGGAGCCCCGCCACGCGGGCGTTCCTGCTGAGCGAAGTCATACGCCCCTCCTTTACAGTCAGACGAGCGCGAGGCGGGGATATTACGGCTTTTCTTTCTGGCGGAGTTTTCAGGGGAGAAGCAGGTCCCTCCACGCGCGATGGGATCGCCTGCGGGCGACCTCACTCGCTTGGTCGGGATGGCAATGGGGAGGGGCGTGCGGCGGTCTCAATAGCAACAGGGCAGTGCCTCTTGCGATGCGCTGCCCTGACAAATGCCGCCGGTCCGCCTACTTGGGTTCGACCATGGGGATCACGCTGGATAATTGCAAATTGATCAGCAGGTCGATGCGGCGATCGATCTGGTAGAACAGGGCAGTTTTCTTAGGTGAGATGACTTTCTCAAACAGCGGAACGTATTTCATACGTAAAGCGAGGAGTTGCTCGTCAACGGCGTTCGCTCGCTTCAGGTAATCCTGCGCTTGCACATCGGTCATGGTGGTGTAGTTGTCTGCATATTCCTTGATCACCGCCCAGCGTTCGTCATTGGGTTTGATAGCTTCCTTGCGGTACTGGTCAAAGATAGGCCAGAACTTGGTGGCTTCGTCGGCGGTGAGGGGCAGGTTGAGCGCGACAATCTGCTTGCGCTGCGAACGTAAGTCGGCGCGGAGCATTTCGATATCTTGGTCCCTAACATTGCTCGGTTGTGTGTTTGCGCCAGAAGCGGGGGGCGCCGCAGGCTTCTGGGTGGCCTGGGCAGACATGGATAAGTCGCACACGAAAAGTACGCTGACAACCAGGGCAGCTAGCAAAGCCTTCTTCTGCATTGTGGTCTCCTCCGAAGATTTAACGCGAAGTCTCAGGGATTGGCGGCGATGTTGGGCTCAAGGCTCAGGGTTGCGAGTTCCGTATTGCTCTCCGCCGATGCTCGGGACAAGGTACGGAAAATTCAATGGAAGTGCAAACTGGAAAAACTGACAGATCAGGGGCCTGCAAATTAGCCAAGGCTTGCAAATTGGCCAATAGGAGACTCGGCCGCAGATTGGAAGGACTTTTTCGACCCAAAGCAAAAGCCCCTGGTCCGCATTACCAGGGGCGTTTGCTGAGCTGTCGCATGGCCGAACCGGATAACTCAAGGAGGAGAGCAACCCGGTCCTTTTGATCTTTTTTGCCGTTTCCGGCTTTCTCTCTCTGGACAGAGAACGTCGAATGTTCAGTTCCTTGCATCGAAAATTGATACCATCCCAAATAAATTTATGAGTGGCGGTTCTCAAGTTGCGCCCGGGGCACTCCTGGTTGGCCTGGAGAAGCTGGTTGGGGAGCTGTTTGAGCGCAGCGCAGGAGCCAAGTTTGGCCTTACGATTGAAGAATTTACGGTCTTTCTGGGGGAAGTTTCAGCGAAAACCCTCTCTGCCGAGGCCAGCCAACAAGATGTCCGCGAGTTGTTGGGTACGCTGCGGGTGGAAGACCTGGCGCTGGCGCGGGCCTGCGCGGCAGGCAACGAATCAGCTTGGGAGCACTTCCTGACGCGTTTCCGCGAGAAGCTCTACGACTCGGCGCGCGCGATCACGCATGAGGAATCGCAGGCGCGGGATCTGGCTGATTCCATTTACGCCGACCTCTACGGGATGACCACGCGCGAAGGGGAACGGCCTTCGAAGCTGACGTCCTATACCGGACGAGGCTCGCTGGAAGGCTGGTTGCGGACGGTGCTGGCGCAGGAGTTCGTGAATCGCTACCGCGGCCAGCGTCGACTGGTCAGCCTGGAAGAACAGGAAGAGGAGTCACATCAGTTCGTTGTCGCAGCCCCTGCAGCTGAGCCAGTTGCACACGTCGATGAACGTCTGGAGGGTGCGGTGGATGAGGCTCTGGCGAATGTTTCCCCGGAGGATCGAATGCTCCTGGCCGCCTATTACCTGGACGGCAGGACCCTGGCGGAGATTGGGAGAATGATGGGCTTCCACGAGGCCACCGCCAGCCGCCGCCTTGATAAGTTGGCGAAAACATTGAGGAAAGCAGTCCGGGAGGGGCTCGTAAAGCGAGGCATGAGCCGGCGGCAGGCAGACGAGGCGATGGAGGCTGATGTCCGCGATCTGCAGGTCAATGTGAGGAAAAGATTGTCGCAAGAACGATGAGATTCAACGTTCTAGGGATGAGGAAGCTTGGAGGCGGCTGCGGATGATTGATATTCCCAGCACGGTGCGCGCAAGGTTGAAGGAAACGGCTGGCGCGAGCGGTTCGGGGCACGTAGATCCCAACCTTTTAACAGCTTTTGCCGAACAGACGCTGCTGGCAGGCGAGCGTACGTTCGTGATGACGCACTTGTCCCAGTGTAGGGACTGCCGGGATGTTTTGGCGCTTGCAGTGCCGATCCATCAGACTGAGTTGCAGGCGGTTGGAGCGCTGGCAGCCCGCTCCCGTCCATGGTGGAACCTGGCCGCAGTGCGCTGGAGTGCGGTAGCAGCTACAGCGGCGGTAGTGGTTGCCGCCGTGCTGATGAGGACCCCGCAACCGCAATTGCCCTTGGCCCAGATGCAGGCGCCTTCGCAAGTTCAACAGAATGTTTCAACTAACAAAACGGAGCTGCCAGGAGCGGCAAATACGCTTGCTGAGTCGAGACCCTCGGCTCCCGCGCCGATTCGGGCCAAGCAGAAGAGAACAATAAGCAGAGACAGCACGGCAGAAGGATTGGCGCGAGCTGATTCTCAGAAAACGTTTGCTCGGCGCGACTTGGATATGATGACCGCGTACCGGCAAGATGAGAGAGCCGGCCAGGCACGAGAACAGGATGAAAAGCTGGCGGCAGCATTAAACACAGACGTGGTTGTAGTCGGCGCGGAAAATGAAGCGGCCAAGAAGATGCAGGCTCCCGGCATTACCAGCCGCGCTGAAGCAGGCGGCAACGAGGTCCAAGCCCGAACCGAGCCGACGAAACCCACTTTGGGGTGGACTGAGAGTGTGACGCCGGGTATCGCTTGGTCGGTTAGTCAGGGCCGGCTGCTGAGGTCAATGGATGCGGGAGCCACCTGGGAACCGCTCCCGGTTGATAGTCGCGCAACGCTCAGAACCTATTGGGCGTTTGACACCGACATCTGGGCGGGCGGCGACAATGAAGCCCTTTATCGATCCAGCAATGCCGGGGAGACTTGGACGCAGGTGCACCCGGTTCTGGCGGACGGAACGATACTACGGGGAGATATCACTAAGCTTGAATTTGACGATGCCCAACATGGTGCCGTGATCACCAGCAAAGGCGAGAGGTGGGAGACCAAGGACGGCGGCGCGAGCTGGAAGCAGAGGTAGCCGGGATCTAAAGCTGCAGTAACCGGGGATTAAAACGGAGAACGGCGAAGCTGAAAAGTGGCTTCGCCTTTTTTCTTTCCCGAAGACGGATTAGAGGAACTTACACTTTTTGTAAATTGTGAATTTTTTTCGCTTTTCCACAATCGAGCGGGTAGAAAATGGGGCTATAGAGATCGACTATACGGTGAAGGATGGCCAGTGATGTTGTCCAAGTGCGCTAATCCGAGCTGCCATACAGTGTTCCGCTATCTGCGAGAGGGAAAGCTGTTTGAATTCGAAACCAGCTCTCTGCCGACATTGAGAGAATCGAGCATTCTGCGAGCCAAGCGAAGCGGACGCGTGGAATTTTTTTGGCTGTGCGGAAGATGCATGTCGCAAATGACGATCGTGGTTGACCGCGAGCGGGGAGTCGTAACCGTACCGTTAGGTGCCAGATCGGGTGGAGGAGCGGCTGCCTAGATTCTGAGCCTCAGGCGGACTTCCCGGCCGCATAGCTGGCTTCAGTTCTTTGGTATTTTCCGGCCAAATAATTCCCGCGGATTCTAAGTATCTCCAGGAACATCTTGAAGCCATCGGTTAGCGGATTGATCTTGGAGCGCTCATCGTGAGCCCACTCTACCCCCAGTTCCTGAATTCGTAACCCTTGCTTGCGGGCAAGGAAGAGTATCTCGGGGTCGAACCCCCAGCGATCGATAAGTTGCCGGGGGAAGATGTCCTGAGCGGCCTGGCGGGTGAAAGCCTTGAATCCGCATTGGGTGTCTTTGAAATTCAGTCCGAGTATGGCACGCAGCAGCAGGTTGAAGATGCGGCCGAAGAGTTGGCGGTACAGAGGCTGGCGTTGCTTCTGCAATTCCGCTTGCAGCCAGCGGGATCCAATGGCGATGTCCGCTCCCTCGTGAATGGCTTGAAACAGTTTTGGGGCCTCTTCGATCGGCGAAGAAAGATCGGCATCTGTGAACAACAGCAGGTCGCCGGTTGCCTCCAGCATTCCATGGCGGACGCTGTATCCCTTGCCGCGATTGCCGGGATTCTCGAGCAGCCTCACTCCCGGGTGCTGGCGCATAAAGTCGCGCACGATTTCGGCGGTGTTGTCGCGCGAGCCATCGTTCACCACGATGACTTCGGCTTTCCAGTTCTCTCGCGTCAGAAAAGCGAGAATACTCTCCAGCGATCGCACAATCCGCTGGCTCTCGTTATATGCCGGTACAACAATGCTGTAGCGAACCGGTTGCATGGCGCGCGCTTAGACGCAAAATGAATTCTAAACGTTGGCAGGCGTGCAGTTGGGAAAACAGCAGAAGCCGCAGCGGCATGGCACATGCAGTGCAGGGGTGTCCGAAAGAGGAACCAAGACGCTCAGATCGCCTGGGCAAGCTGTTTGCCTAGTCGAGAGACGTCAGATAGCCTGTCCTCGATGATCCGGAAGTGCCTGATTTGCGCGATTTTTCTCCCGGCTGTCTCGTTCGCCGCATTCAAGCCGCATGTGATTGCTTTCGGAAAGTGGAACACGGTGCCGTTCTTCCTCGGGCCGGAGGAAGGCAGGACGATCAACATTCGAATCAGGCCTCTGGTAATTGACGGGAAAATTCGCGAGTTCACAACCGGCGAGCTCCATGAGGTCACCGACCGCACGTTTGTAGTTCGCCGGGCATACCGGCTCAATGATTCTCTGCCCGCCGATCCTCCCAATGCTGGGCGATGGAAGTGGCAGCGCGGTGGCTGGGTGCTGGTGGATCGCGTCACCGGGAAAGTGGCGCAGCTCAACCTGGCGGAATTCGATCCCTTCTACTCGGACGCGAGCTGGTATCGCGACTACGTGGCTTACTGCGGCGTCTCGGATGACGGCGAAAAACTCTACGCCATGGTCGCGCAACTCGGCCGGCGAAAGCCACTACTGAAGAAAAGCCTGGGGCAGGCACAGGGGGGAGATACTCCAGATTCCGAATGCGCCGCACCCGATTGGCAGCGCAAGCCGACGCGGGTAACGTTCGAACCCACCGGCAAAGCGAAGCTGACCTTCGAGGTTTGGGGGCGCTCGGTGGACTTGGCGAACGAGTCGGAGTCTGACGAATAATCGATCAGACTGCTGGAGGTGAGCGACCGATCGCGTTTCCGGATAAGATCATGCCATGAAGACGCTCGACGAGTACCTGAGAGACGCCGAGCAGGCGCACGGTCATTTGTGCGCGGGACAGGTGCTGGGTGTGCGCATGGCAATGCTCGGGCTGGAGACGTTGGGAATCAATGATCCGCAAGGCAAAGACCGCAAGCGCCTGGTGACCTTCGTCGAGATCGATCGATGCGCCACGGATGCAGTCGCGGTAGTTACCGGTTGTCGTCTGGGAAAGCGCGCCCTGAAATTTCGTGATTGGGGCAAAGTGGCGGCTACGTTTGTGGATGTGAATTCAGGCCGCGGGGTCCGGATAGCGGCCAAGGAATCCTCTAAAGTGCTGGCGAAAAGCATGCATCCCGAAGTTGCGGACAAGAACCGGCAGCAGATGCTGGCTTACCGCGAAATGTCCGCAGAAGACTTGTTCGATGTGCAGTGGGTGACGGTGGAGTTGCCGGCAGAGGAGTTTCCCGGATTCAAGGGCGAGCGCGTGGTGTGCGCGGCTTGCGGCGAAGGAATCAACTTCAAGCGGGAAGTGCGGCGTGATGGAAGAGTGCTATGCCGGGGGTGTGCGGGGGAGAGCTACTACAGGGTGATTGAGCCGTAGACTTATTCATATAGAAGTATGGCCCGCTTGGAAAGACTGGCTGTTCCAATGCTCGAAGCCCTTTCTCTCCATACACCATCTAGACAAGAAATGGTGTATGCTTAGGTAATATGAGCAGGACCAACATAGACATTGATGACGGCTTGATCCGAAAGGCGCGCAGACTCACCCGTCTCAAAACAAAGCGCCAGATAGTGGACCGAGCCTTGGAATTGCTTGTTCGCTGTGAGAGCCGCAAAGGAATTCTGCGCTACTACGGAACAGGAGTCTGGAAAGGTGACCTTAAGGCGTCTCGGAGAAACCGCGCTTGATCTTGGTCGACAGCTCCGTTTGGGTTGACTTCTTCAGCTCCGCGCCCGGAAGAGCCGGTGAAGAATTGCGGCGAATGATTGAAGAGAGCGAACCTTTCGCTCTTACCGGCATCGTGATTGCCGAAGTCCTGCAGGGCCTTACCCGGGACTCCAGTCAGATTGAGAACTTTCTGGCTCAGTGGGAGATGCTTGAGCCTCGGGGGTTTGGGACCTATCGAGAAGCTGCTGCAATTTACCGGACGGCGCGCGCCAAGGGCATTTCACTCACCACGATAGATACGATCATCGCAGCTATTGCCCTGGAACACAGGGCCAGCGTTTTTACGCTCGACCACGATTTCTCCAGGATGGCGCGAATTACTCGCCTGGCACTCTATCGCTACTGACCAGGCGAGCAGAGTTTCACGCGCGAGGACAAATGGCGGATCAGTAATGCACATCCACGCTGCCGTGGGCGCTGACATGCGGACGCCACCGGTAGTGGCCATCCTCGTCGTGGAAGACTTCGTACTGCTTGCCTTGATAAACGTAGTTGGTGCAGCCGTATTTCTTGGCCTGGCCCGGAGGCATGCCGCAATTGCCCCATCCCTTCTTCTGCCCCTGACCCCAGCCCGGAGGAGTTCCTTCGCGATAGCCGTAGCTGGCCCAGTGGTCGTCGCGGTCATGATCGCCGTCGCGATCATGATGAGGGTTCCCGTGAGCATTGCCATGCGGATGCTCGTCCTCTTGGTCGCGAGCGCTTACGCCGCGGACATACCAATGGCGCTCGTCGCTGTCTCGCCACTGCGGTTGGGTGGCATGGTCTCTTCCCTGATCGCTATCTTTGTCGTTGTCGCTGGCCGTGGCAAGACCCGCAGTCAGAATGAGGATTGTGAGCAGTGCCAACAATACGCTAGCCCGATGGAACTTCATTGCCAGTTCTCCCGAGAGTAACCAGTGCAAGGAGAATACCGTCAGGCCGCGATTCAGGATGAACAACTTAGGCAGCAGGAAACACTAAAGTAACCGGGAAGTTCTTACATCGTTTGGGAAGCTGAAGCTGAGCACGGGAACCTGGGTGACAGCTAAGTCGAAATAACTAGTCCTGGCGCACGCGAAGGGTGGGGGACGCCAGGCTTCGGGGCCGAGGCTGGCGCTGCGCGATGGAGGACTGCGGAGTTTTTGTGCGAGCTATAGCACCCTTACGAGGGCGTTTTGCTACCGAACGCTTCTTGGTGTGGGATCCGGTACGCTGACGACGGGCCAGCCTTGGCCGAGGAGCGTCGTCAGAGCAGTCACCGTGGAGTTGGATCAGGCTTAGCACGGTGATCATCATGCAGAGGGCACGCTCGTTCATCGATAACCTCACTGGTTGAACGCCGCGCGCAGACTTCCTTGCATAGAATATTCGAAAAAAATGTTTATGGATTGGCATACAGTGCCGAAATTGGGGAAATGCAGAAAACCCGCATAAATACTAATGAAAAACACTTAGCCCGCCGGACTAACCCACAAGAAATAACTTAGCGGATAAGTTTGCAAGGTGGTTAACAATAATATGCCCCGGGGTTACTGGATCACGCAGACGCACGCTCGTGTTCGTAGACGTGGGCCAGGCGCAGCAGGGTGGCTTCGTCGAAGTGTCGACCCAGGATCTGTACCCCGATCGGCAAGCCTTGGCGTGAATTTCCACACGGGACGCTGATGCCGGGAACTCCTACCAGATCAGCAGTAACGGTATAGATATCGGCGAGATACATAGAGACCGGATCGTCTACTTTTTCTCCCAGTTTGAAGGCAGGAGTGGGAGTAGTGGGGGTGACGATCGCGTCCACCTTCTGAAAAGCGTCTTCGAAATCGCGCGTGAGCAGGGTACGGACTCTTTGGGCTTTCAGATAGTACGCATCGTAGTATCCCGCACTGAGTACATACGTGCCCAAGAGGATACGGCGCTTCACCTCTGCCCCGAAGCCTTGATCGCGACTACGCCGGTACATCTCAGAGAGCGTACGAACTCCGGGGGAGCGATACCCATAGCGAACGCCGTCAAAGCGCGCCAGGTTCGAGGACGCCTCCGCGGTGGCGATGACGTAATAGGTGGGAATGGCGTATTCGGTATGGGGTAGGGAGATGGGCACGATTTCACAACCCGCCCGCGCCATAGTCTGGATCGCAGCTTCAACTGCAGCGCGAGTCTCGGGTTCCAGTCCCTCGCCAAAATATTCTTTCGGGACGCCCAGCTTCAGCCCCTTCACCGGTTTGCCGATTTCTTCTTCGTAATCAGGAACTGGAACGTCGGCGGAGGTGGAGTCGGCGGGATCGCGGCCAGCGATATAACGCAACAAGATGGCGGCATCTTTCACGGTCTTAGTAATAGGACCAATGTGATCGAGTGAGGAGGCAAACGCGATCAAACCGTAGCGCGAAACGCGCCCGTAGGTAGGCAAGAGGCCTACAACGCCGCAGAAGGCTGCGGGCTGGCGAATCGATCCTCCCGTATCTGACCCGAGTGCTGCCACTGAGATGTTGGCGGCCACGGCTGCGGCGGAGCCTCCGGAGGAGCCCCCCGGAACGCGCGAGAGGTCACGCGGATTGTGCACCGGAAAGTATCCCGAGTTCTCGTTCGAAGAGCCCATGGCGAACTCGTCGCAGTTGGTCTTGCCGAGGACGATGGCTCCGGCTTCTTCCAAACGTTTGACGGCCGTGCAGTCGTAGGGGGAGATGAAGCCCTTGAGAATTTTCGATCCCGCCGTGGCTTGGATTCCTTGGATCACCATCACGTCCTTGATGGCAATGGGAACGCCGGCGAGGGGAGGCAGAGCATCTCCGCGATCAGCGAGGCTCTGGATGTGAGTTGCCTTGGCCAGTGCTCGGTCCTTGCAGAGGGTGAGGTAGGCGCCGATTTTGGGATCGTCAGTCTCGATCTTCTTGTAGAAAGCTTCGACCAGTGGAACCGGAGAGATGCTGCGCTCCGCGATAGCGGTGCGAGTGGAGGCAACGGTGAGGGCGTTCAGGTCCATGGGCTCTGTAGCTGCAAGACGCTGGAATCGATCTTTCCTTCAGAGCTTCATTGAGGCGACGGTCTGTTATCCCCTACCGCGTCCATCACCGAACCCCGAAGCTTCTCATCGCGATCGATCACGGTTTGCCTCACCTCTCGATTACCTTGGGCACCTTGAAGAATGTGCCATCGGAATCGGGAGCGTTCTTCATCACCGTCTCGCGATCGAGGCATGGGCCGACCTTGTCTTCGCGCATGGCGTAGGCGAAACGAGAAGTGCCTTGCTTAGCGGGGTCGATGCCGAAGCGGTCCGACGTTTGCGCCATGGGCGGAACGTCAGTCGTGTCGAGCCGGTTCAGGCGATCGATGTGATCGAGAATCGAGTTGAGGTCCTTGACCATGCGTTGCTGTTCTTCTGGCGTCAGCTCGAGGTTCGCCAGATCGGCGACGTATAGGACGTCTTTTTCGCTGACTTTCATCTCAGGCGAGCTGTCGGAAACGGTTCGCTGGCCGCACGTGACGATCGCAGGGCGCTTCCGAATGGCCCGGCAACACGAATTCTATTCGATCTATCTTGCGGGCGACCACGTGGTTGATGGCGCTCAAATATTGGGTGGCGAGTTCGTCAAGCTGGGAGCGCCACTCGGCTCCGGGGACTTCAACCCTGAGAACGCCCGCGCGCAATCCCAGAACGCGTGTGCGGTTAGCGACGTGCGCGCCCGAAACCATTGACCAGGCCAGAGCGGCCGCGTCGGTACCCGAAGCCGTTTGAACCAGGGTGTACGAAATTTTCCGCAGATCAACGTTGGCGTGTTGCATGGCCCTCTTATTGGCTACCCCACACCAACCAGCGAAGACCGGCAGCAGCATCCCGGACTCCCTCGCGCCCCGGAACCTACTTCCTTATCGCTGGCAGGAAGGGCTGGATTGTAATCTGGGGTGGGCATAATGCTTCCTGTGAATTCCGAGAATTGCGGGGAAAACGGCGGTTATCTGAGGAAATCTCTGGAGGAGCGATGACGCGGTCGGGATGAATTTCCACTCGTGATCTCCTCCTTACTTTTCAAGCAGATAGCGAACCATTCGCTGCACGTGTACGCCACTGAGGATGGAAATCCTCCCCTTTAGAGGCAGAAGGTTGGGGGTTGTGGGGCAACTGGATAGCATGACAACGGTAGGGAACCAAAAAAATCGCTTCTTTACGCGAAGTGCGTTCCCCTTCTTTAGGTGGGGTCCGGGGCGGCTACCGTCCGCGGGTCCGTGGAAGAGTTTGCCCAATGGAGACACTGACTAATGCGAAAGCCCATTAAATATGTAGAAAAGGCTGTGACCTACGCGGCGAAGGGGGCATGGGTGGTGTATGCGGGAATCAGTCGCATGAAAGAAAACCCGGCTTTTACCCCCAAGTGGTCCGACAAGCCGATGCTGAAGTCTTACCAGAAAAGCAAGCCGCCGCTGGGCTGGCCGCGCACTACTGATTCGCTTTGCCCCAAGTGTGTGCCGGAAATTCGTAAGCAGATCCTGGATGGCAAGCTCCCGCAGGAAATTCTGCGCAACGCCAAGGTAGGCGAGGTAAGGGCTACGATCCTGGAGCGCGATGGCAAGATTCTGATGGTCAAGGATTGCCCCAAGCATGGGCACTTCGAAGATGTGATGTCCATGGACACGGCTTTCTCCCAGCATCTGGAAGACGTATTTCCTGGACGCGACATTCGCGCTCATAACGACGAGAAGCTGCACAATCACGGAACCTCGACCGTTCAGCATGGCCGCGGGGCTGTGCTCACCATCGACCTGACCAACCGCTGCAACATGATGTGCGATCCCTGCTTCATGGACGCCAACCAGGTTGGGTTTGTTCATGAACTGAGCTGGGAAGAGATCAAGACGCTGCTGGACAATGCCATCACCATCAAGCCGAAGCGGCAGATGTCGGTGCAGTTCTCGGGTGGCGAGCCCACGCTCTCTCCATACTTCCTGGATGCCGTGCGCTATTCGCGCAAAGTGGGCTATACCAGTGTGCAGGCTGCTACCAACGGTATCGAATTCGCGAAGAGTTTTGAGTTCTGCGAGCAAGCAGCGGACGCGGGGCTGCGGTATGTATATCTTCAGTTTGACGGCGTCGGGAATGCGGCGAACTCTCATCGCAAAGTTGGCAACCTGTTCGATGTGAAGCTGCGCGCCATCGAGAACCTGTACAAAGCGGGCGTGGACATCGTGCCTGTAGTCACGATCGTCAACGGCATCAATAACGAACAGGTGGGCCGGATCATTCAATTTGCCCTGGATAACCCGCGCGTGATTTCGTTCATTTCCTTCCAGCCGGTAAGCTTTACGGGGCGCGACGAAGAGGTCACGGACGAGCGCCGCTATGCGCAACGCTACACTCTGAGCCACCTGGCGCATGATGTGAAGAAGCAGACTGGAATAGGACAGCCGGCGCGCGACTGGTTCCCGATTTCCTTCATGTCCACATTTACCGACTGGGCCGACTTAGTTCATGGTCCGCAGGCGGACTGGGGACAACTCTCCTGTGGCTGCCATCCCAACTGCGGCGTGGGGATCGCGGTCATGGTAGATAAGGAGACGAAGGAAGCAGCTCCCGTCCCGCAGTTCATCGATGTGTACCAGATGGCACGCGATGTCTCGCTGGTCACCGATACCGGCCACGGCAAGAAGTGGTCCGCGCTGGGAATGGCCCTGGCTTTCCTGCGCAACTACGATCCCTTCCAGACTACGACCCACTTCACCATGTTCGACATGCTGAAGAAGCTGGACAAGAACCTGGGCTTTTCGAAGAAGGCAAGGTCGGGTGGATACGGAAAAGTCACCGCCGACCGCACGCTGGCGGACGTGGAGCAGCGTCGCCAGGATCGCTGGAACACGCTGTTTGTCGCCGGCATGTGGTTCCAGGACCTTTGGAATTACGATTTCCGCCGCACTGAGCAGTGCATCATTCCCTACGCGACACAGGAAGGCGAAATTTCCTTCTGCGCCTACAACACCGGCATCGGCTGGCGGAATATCGTCGAGAAGATGCACATGACCGCGACCCTTACCAAGTGGTACGAGGAGCATGGACGTCACGAGATCTTTGCCGGCGGCAAGCGCGTCCAGATGGACGAAGATCCGCGCAAGCTCGCTGTTCTGAAACTGAAAGAAGAGTTGGTGACGGAAGAAGAGCAGCGTGATCTGGACGAGCTGGGGATCGCCAAGAATGCCCGCGAAGAAAAGATTCGCGCCCGTGACGCTAAATTGAAGCTGCGCGCCAAGACTCCCGAGGAGGCTGCCAAGGACGCGCAGATGTTGAAGCTATACCGGGAAGTTGTGCTGGGAGAGAAGCAGCCCGAGGGCTTCATCCCGTTGGGCAGCCTGGTGGCTCCAGTGAATGGAAATGGAAACGGCAATGGCAACGGCTCCAAGCCGGAAACGGTGCACGAAGACGAAGTGGCCGGAGTGCCGGGCGACTAGTCTGCTATCAATCTTTCGAGACCATAGGCCGCGAGCAATCGCGGCCTTTGCTTTTAGTGGCTGTCCGGAATCAGCAGCAGCTTTCCGGTGGTCTTGCGCCCTTCCAGGTCGCGATGCGCCTGGGCCGCGGCGGAGAGTGGATACTTATGCTCGATGCGCAACTTGAGTTCTCCGCTAGCGATCATGTTCATCACGTCGGTGGCTCGCCATTCCAGTTCTTCACGCGTGGCAACGTAGTGCCCGAGCGATGGCCGGGTAAGAAATAGGGACCCTTTCTGGGTCAGTTTCATAGGATCGAATGGAGGCACAGGCCCGCTGGCGCCGCCAAATAAAACCAGGTAGCCTCGCGGCCGCAGGATGTTCAGGTCCTTGTCGAAGGTAGTTTTGCCCACGCCGTCATAGACCACGTGCACGCCCTTGCCGTCGGTGAGGCGCTTAGTTTCGGCTTCGAAATCCTGGCTGGTATAAACGATGACCTCATCTGCGCCCTCACTGCGCGCGAGCTTGGCCTTTTCTTCTGATCCCACAGTCCCAATGACGCGAGCGCCAATTTTTTTTGCCATTTGGACGAGCAGTAATCCCACTCCTCCCGCCGCGGCGTGAACCAGGCAGACTTCTCCCCGCTGCAGCGGATAGGTGCTGTGCGTCAGGTAATGCGCGGTCATTCCCTGAAGCATGGCGGCTGCGGCCTGAGAGAAGTCGAGGTGTCCGGGAATTACTACCAGGCGATTAGCGGGGACGGCGGCGTACTCCGCGTAACTTCCTAGCACGTTGGTATAGGCGACACGGTCGCCAGGCTTGACGTTCACGACGTCGCTGCCAATTTCGGTGACGATCCCCGCTGCTTCCTGGCCATCAACGAAGGGCAGGGGGGCGGGATAACGTCCCTCGCGGATGTAAACATCGATAAAGTTGACTCCGCTTGCCTTGATTTGGACCACCGCCTCATTGGGCTTGGGCTTAGGAGCCGGGATGTCAACCAGCTTGAGAGCTTCGGGTCCGCCGGGTTGCGAGACTTGAATGGCTTTCATGGCGTAGAGGAGTGCTCCTGTCTCGGTCGGTTGCAAATGCGCCCCGTAATTCTACAAGGAGGTGCAACTGGTCTGGATGTGGGGGTGGAGCAGGGCTGTCAGCCCCTCATTTATACATCGGCAAAACTCCGGCTTTAGCCGCTGAGGGGCTCTCCGTTGCTGCTGATCGGGTTCCTTAGCGCCGAAGCGGCCGCTCTGCCCATTTTGAATGCCGGTCGACTAGAATCTGCGCATGCGGAAAAAACTGGCGGTGGTCCTGGGAGGAATTTTCCTGCTGAGCAGTGCCGGCTGCACTAAATGGGGCAAACCGGTGCCCGGCTGGACGGGCGCGACCGGCGGCGAAAATCTGGAGCGGCAGTTCTGGCAGGACGTGAAGGAGAAAAAATACGCGGAGATTGAGCGACGGTTAGCGCCCACCTTCACGCTGGTCACTGCCGACGGATTTCGCAACCGCGAGCAGACGCTGGAATACCTGAAGCAACTGGCCCTTGAGGACTATTCACTCGGCGAGGTCAAGGTTCATCCTAATGGGCATGACATGGTGGTGACGTACACGCTCCTGCTCCGCGGCACTCGCAAGGGGCAGGCCCTGGAGAATGCCCCGCTGAATGTCGCGACGGTGTGGCAGGAGACTACCAATACGTGGGTGGCGATCAGCCAGTCGGCGGTGCCATCAGGAAACCCGTTGCAGGCGTCACCGGCACATTAAAGTTGTTGGAAAAAATCGTGCAACTTTCACCGCACTTTTTCCCACACGATCTCCCAAGAGGCGACTTCGGGATCGTCCTGCTGGCGGTCGCTCAGGATCATTCGGCTTCCTTCGAAGCGGTAGGGACGGAGCTGGCGAGTTCCGACGTAGTCTAACCCACTGGAGACCTCCGGCAGATGGATCAGGCAGTTGTTGCCCGCGTCCACCTCGTAACGTCCACAATAGGAATAAAAGCCATCAAAAGCGGAGGCCTTCTCTTCCATGGTGGGCTTTGCCAGATTCTTCCATTTAGGCCGATCTGGATCCATTAAGGCAGCGCACATGTAGCCATCGGCGGAATACATCAGGAATCCTTGACCGCGGGGCCCAAAGAAAGGGCGCTTGGTTCCGTCCTTGAGGGTGTCTTCAGCGCTTATGAGCTTCCAGGTGCCCACAATTCGCCTACGCACCTCACTCTCATTCAGATTATTTTGTCCGGCTAGCAAAGTGCTAACGTGCAACAGCACGAGAGAGATTCCTGCCCTAGCGATCCACATAGGCAGGGATTATACGAAAAGGATTTTTTGAACAAGTCGTTCCCGCACGGTCAGCAGGCTGAAGTCTATTTCGTACTCTTCCTGGCAGAATTGGCGAGATTTTTCGCCCGCGCCTGCAGCTCATTCACCACGGCGAACTGCATATCAGGAGTAGGAGCCGGCTTGCCGGTCCAGATCTCGA
The DNA here is from genome assembly GCA_035624455.1 of Terriglobales bacterium. NCBI lineage: Bacteria > Pseudomonadati > Acidobacteriota > Terriglobia > Terriglobales > Terriglobales bacterium. The sequence continues at coordinate 29,395 of DASPRM010000164.1, read as the reverse complement.
ATTGGCGCGCACCCTGGTGAACAAACATTTCCAGGCCCGTAATTACCGCCAGCCCTTTTTCCCGGGCGATTTTCAGGAAGCGGGTTTCCAGAGGGTTGTAGACCATATCCATGGCAATGCGGGCATTCATTTCTTTCTCGTTCAGATAGGATGCATTGTTGCTGCCCATGCCGATTGGTGTTGCATTGATGATCACGTCAAAGGTGAGTTTGCGAAGATCGTCGCGCTTGATCGACCTGGCCTGCGCCTGACGCGCCAGCTTTTGAGCATTGGCGGCAGTGCGGTTGAGGATAAATACTTCTGAACCCCGCTCCTTGAGGCCGAATACGGCAGCTCGCGCTGCACCGCCTGCGCCAAGTACAAGGATCCTCGCCCCACGCAATGGAAGGCGCTGCTCCAACGGCCGGACCACGCCAGCCGCATCGGTATTGAAGCCGTAGAGCTTTCCATCCTGAGAGCGGATCAGGGTGTTGCAGGCTCCGACCTTCTGAGTAAACGAATCGCAGTTATCCAGGTGCTCGATGATAGCTTGCTTGTAAGGCATGGTGATGCTAAGCCCGTGAATAGGAACGTCGCGTGTGCAGCGCAGCAAATCATCCAACTTCTTGGCGTGCAGGGGCAGGTAAACGGAATTCAGGTTTTCGCGGCGGAAGGCAGTATTCATCATCAGGGGGGAGAGCGAATGCTCGATGGGGTCGCCAGCAACACCGTAGACGCGGGTGGCGGCGTCGATTTGGCCGATGCGATAGATGTCGCGCAGCATGCGCGCCGTCATTTGGCCGGGAGCGGTTTCCGCACCGGGGTTCAAAGCGGCAAAGGTGAACATGCTACCTGCCCTGACGCCGAGAATCCGGCTGATGATGCCTTGCTCGCCCATACAGAGTCCAACTACCGAGTGCCGAGCGCTCTTTTCTTCGAGCAGCTTCATCATGGCGACGTTGTCGTACAGGCTGGTAGCGGTGGTGACCAGCTTGAAGACATCAGCGGGGTAGTTGGTCATATCCTCGAAGGTTTCCCGCAGTTTCCTGGTGGCGCGGAAATCATGGAAAGAAAGAGACAAGCTGGCCTTAGCGCGTATTTTTTCAAAATCTCCGGACTTCAGAGAGGCGGCAGTTTGCAACTCGATATCCACCATTTGACAGCCCGCTGCTGCCGCCTTGGTTAGGGTCTCAATTTGGGAAGAGATCGTCCCACGGAACTTTCCCCCGTTGACCGCTCGGCGGCAGGTAGCAATGGCCGTTACCTCAGGGTGATAAGACATGAAATTCTTGATGCGAGGCAGGGCAAGGGCCGGGGCGCGGAGATAATCTAAGCGGAACTCAATGAAGGGGTTATCCCTGACGATGGCTTCAGCCTTTTCGATCAGCTCGGCTGCGTCGCTTCCGAAAATGGCCACACAGACCCGGGGTGGCCGCAGCGGAAAGGGCCGCAACGCGTAAGTGGAGGCTTGGGCTGTCATTTGCGGCTAAAATTCGCGCCATATTACAGTTGCACTTCAACAGATGCAATGATTTGCTTGGAAGGACAGGGCCGGAAGGGCAATATGCGTACCGCTTAGGTAACTAACTGCTTCCTTGACTATAACTTACGGCTTTGTTAGCTTCCACGAGTCCAGGAGAAAATTGGGTAATTCTGCCCTTGTCGGCGGCAGTTCGCGCCTGAGAAGGTTCCAGCCTGGGGTGAAGAGGGGGAGGAGTTATGACGAAATCGGCTGTACTGGCGGTCATGTTGGTGGGAATAGGGGTACTTGCACAGGAGGCGCCCCCTCCAGCCCAGCAGCCCGAACCGCAAATCGCCCGCACCAACTTGGTGGAAAGGGCAGCCGGACCCAGCTATTCCGATATTTACTGTGCCGGTTTCATCACCAAGCAAAATATCAGTCACGTGAACTCGCTGATTGGTGGTCTGGGCACACCGCACGCCATCCACTTTACCCAGGACGAATACGTTTTTCTCTCTGCCAGCGGACTGCAGGAGGGAACCCGCTACGCCATTGTGCGGGAGCTCAGAGATCCTAATGAGTACGAGATGTTCCACGGACAGAAGGCGGCGATCAATGCCGTAGGCCAACCCTATGCAGAACTGGGATACGTGCGTGTGTTGCAGATTCGAGGAGCGATTGCTGTGGCGCGCGTCGAATTTAGCTGCCAGTCGTTGACGGCAGGGGATCTTGTAGTGCCGTATCAGGAGAAGCCGCCACTCTTTTTTCACGACAAGCACAGCCTGGAAATGTTCCCGACAAACACCTCCACGCTGTCGGGTCGAATCGTGCTCAGCAAAGACTTCGATTCTGAAGCGGGTACCGGCGACAAAGTCTACGTGAATGTGGGCGCGGAGCAGGGTGTGAAGCCGGGCGACTACTTTCGGGTAATGCGTTCGTATGATCCCGACAAAATGGATTACGTAGACGCGCTCTCCTACAATAACCCTGCGGGCGAAGACACACAGAAAAATTATCCCAAGATAACCAAAGCGGAGTTGAAGATGATTCCCAACCGAGCCATCGGAGAGGGAATCGTTCTTAACGTAACGCCTGCCAGTTCCACCATCATGATTACTTTCTCGCGCGATGCAGTGCAGGTCGGCGATGCGGTGGAGATGGAGGGCGTGCCTAAATAATCAGTTCTGAAATGCTGTGAAGGCCCGAACGGCGGCACGTCAGTGCCGCTTTTTTTTACCAGGTGAAGTTAGAGGTGCCGAAAATTTCAGCCGTGAAGGCTTCCAGGGTCGCCCCGCGCTGCCAGGCGTCGGGGGGGAGTCCAGCTTTGAGGCAGGTTTGCGCGAGAAAGGTCTCGCGATCCCAACGATGTTCGACGGGCACCTGGGGAAGCAGCAGGCCGCGGCGGCTTCCAAAGGTCACCACCAGACCATGGCGGCCAACCTCGACGTCCTCTGCATCGATGGGCTGCAAGGGAGAAAGCACGCTGATCTGGATCTCGAGAGCGGTGAGTTCGTCGGGTTGCAAGGGAGCGAAGCGGGTGTCGTGGAATGCCGCGGCGATGGCGGTTTCTGCCACGGTACGGTAGAGCGAGTGAGTGGGAAAAACGTAGCCCACACAACCGCGCAGCTCATTCTGGATGTGCAAAGTCGTAAAAGCACCCCGCCGTTCTGCCAAGTGAGGAGTGGGGGCGGTGAGATCGATCTCGCGGCGATCGATGTTGGCGGCAATCGCTTCTTTTGCCGCCGTGAGCAGAAGTTGGCGTTCTTCCGGCGAGAACTCCTGAGGTTCTGCCTGGGAGGGCGGGACAGCAGCAGCGGAATCAGGTTGCAGCGACATCGCGTTTCCGGCGGCGGCTGAGCACGAAGCTTCGCCGTCGCTGGCTCCGGACTACCTTGCGGTCAATCTTTGACCAGAAAGCGACAAAGTAGTCGATGGCCGAGGCCAAAGAAAGGGCAACCATAAACCAGATGGCCATGCGTGCGATCAAGTCCACCGGAAAGATGAGCACGCGGGAAGCATTGAGATGGATGTGCCACTCGTTCCAGCGATGTTCCAGAATGGCAGCGACCACGGACACAATCTGCACCACCATTTTTGATTTTCCCAGATCGCTGGCTTCGATGGTGAAGCCCTGAGAGGCGGCAATGGAACGCAGTCCACTCACCAGAAATTCGCGCCCAATAATGACCACCGCCATCCACGCGGGCACGATATGAGGATTGTATTGCACCAGGGTGATGAAGGCGGCAGCGATCATCAGTTTGTCCGCCAGCGGATCCAGCAACATGCCCATGGTGGTGATCTGGCCGCGACGGCGGGCAAGATAGCCGTCTATGCCGTCGGTGATGGAAGCCGCAATAAACACCGCACAGGCTAATAATTCCTGCTGCCCGTGAACGCCCACAATGCGACGGGTGGTCAACAACCACATGAAAATCGGAATGCTGAAAATACGGGTGAGCGTTATGTAGTTTGGAAGGTTCACGGCTTCCAGAGCCAGCAGAGTCGAATGTCCAGTCCCAGATTATAGCCCCAGATCTGAAGCTCTGGGCTCAACTGCAGGTTTGCCGGCAGAGGCCAGGCTTTTCCAAATCAGGATGTCAGGAGGTAAGCCGGGTGCCCGGTTGAATGCGGCTCAGAAGGGTCGGATTCAGGCTTAAGGTATTTACTGTATGCGTAATATCTTCGTAATGAACAAATAAACTTCTCTCAGCGGTCAGAGCGGCTGATACATATCGGCTTCAAATGCGAGGCCTCGATCATTGGCATGCATCGTGCTGTCTTGGCAGAGCGCGCCGACGCTCTAGTTAATTTTGCATTTGGAGGATCGCGTGAAAAAAGAACTATCCGTACTAGCCACACTAGCGCTGGCGGCATCGCTCGGCTTTGCTCAAGCCTCGGCGAGCAGCCAGTCGGGTTCGAACTCCACCTCGCAGCAGCCGACTTCCGACTCGGGCATGCAGGCACAGCCTGATGCATCAACGCCAGGTTCCAGCACCTCAGGGATGCCGGCTTCGCAGGGTCAAGCCACAGCCATTTCTGGAAAGGTTGAGAAGGTTGGAAAGAAATACGTTCTGAAGGCCAGTGACGGCACCAGCTATCAACTGGACGACCAGGAAAAGGCGAAGTCGTTTGAGGGCCAGAACGTAAAGGTGAACGGAAGCGTTGACCAGAGCACGAGCACGATTCACGTGTCCGATATCGTGCCTTCCGGTTCCTAAGATCGAGTGAACGATAGATACGAAAGGGGCGCTGTCCCAGGCGCCCCTTATTTTTCCTTCCTGGTTCTTTTCTTCCTGGCTTGACGGCTCTCATTTGCGAATCGCAATTCACCTATGAATCGCTGGAACAGGAGTATTTGCTGTCAGGGGGCCCTTCGAAGGGGGGAGACTTTACAGATAAGCAGACGCCGAGTTTGAGTTATCTTGCTACATCTTTGAGATGGCGGCTGCTGCCCCGCCATCCGATGCGATGGACTCGGCGTCTGCCTCTGCGCGTCGGTCTGATCGGATTAGAAACCTGAACGCGCGAAGGAACAATCATCGGAATGTAGTAGCTCAAGTAGAGAAATCCTGTAGCCTCCACAGTCCGCCGGTCAGATGTTTCCGTATCGAGCAAGCTCTGGGCTCTGGACATCAGGGATATACTCGGGTTCTTACAATCCGTGTGGCAGAGCTGTTGGTTCGCGTGGTCACACCAGCCTTCCGTTGCAAGAGAGCGTGAGAGTGGAACTCGCATTCCAGGTCGTATGGCACGCGCGGGTGCCGGTCGTTTACTGTCTGGGACGCCTGGTCTACGGCGAAGAGACGCAAGAATTCGGACGCACACTGCGCCGCCTGCTCGACGATAACAAACAGCTCGTTCTACAACTGGCTGCAGTCAGTCAGATTGACAGCGGTGGCGTGGGGGAACTGGGGGCGGTGTTCTTGGCAGCTCACCGGCGTGATGCCAAAATCAGACTGGCCTGTCTATCGCCACGAGTGGCGGAAGTCCTTCGCATAACCGGGCTGGAGCAACTTTTTCAGATCTACGCTTCGGAAGAGGAAGCGATTGCCGCGATCCAGGGGACAACGATGGCTCAAAAAGCCGGGTGATCGTCGTGAAACCTGACTTTTGCTCTCCTTTGCACCAAAGACCCACGTCTCTATTACCCTTCCGTACACCCCTAGGAATTGCTAAGCCTCTGTAGCCGTGCTACTTTGCGACCACCGAAAGCAGAAACCCATATGCCGATGTCAATCGATGATCTGCTGCGCATCGCGATGGAGCGGAAGGCCTCCGACTTGCACCTCAAGGTGGGAAACTACCCTCACATCCGAGTGGATGGCGAGCTGGTGCCCCTGACTGACCAGCCGCGCGTCACCGCTGAGGACATGCTGAGCATGGCTTTCAGCATGATGTCCAACCGGCAAAAGCAAAAGTTCAAAGAGAACGCGGAATTGGATATGGCGTACGGCGTAGCCGGCCTGGGACGCTTCCGCGTAAACGTATTTCAGCAGCGCGGCAACGTGGGCCTGGTGCTGCGTGTCATTCCTACCAAGATCAAGCCCATCGACGAGCTATACCTTCCCAAGATCGTGGAGAAGGTCTGCGATGAGGCCCGCGGGCTGGTGCTGGTCACCGGCGTCACCGGTTCCGGTAAGTCGACCACATTGGCGGCCATGATTGACCGTATCAATTCCAGCCGCGCTGAGCACATCATCACCATTGAAGACCCGATCGAGTTTTTGCACCGCGATAAAAAAGGATTTGTGAACCAGCGCGAAGTCGAGGTGGACACACCATCGTTCGCCTCAGCGCTGCGTGCCTGCCTGCGCCAGGACCCGGACGTGATCCTGGTGGGCGAAATGCGCGATCTCGAGACCATCAGCACAGCCCTGCACGCGGCCGAAACCGGCCACATGGTGTTCTCGACCCTGCACACCTTGGACGCCGTGGAAACCATCAACCGCATTATTGCTGTGTTTCCGCCACCCGAGCAGAAGCAGATTCGGCTGCAGTTGGCGGCGACTCTAAAAGCCGTCATCAGCCAGCGCCTGGTGCGCCGGGCCGATGCCAATGGACGTGTCCCGGCTTGCGAAGTCCTGATGTCCACCGCTTATGTGCGCGAGTGTATCGTTACACCGGAAAAAACGCGCAACATCCGCGAAGCGCTGGCCACGGGCACCTCGCAGTACGGCATGCAGACCTTCGACCAGTCACTCTACGATCTCTATACCCAGAACCTGATCTCGTTTGAAACCGCGCTGGAGAATGCAACCAATCCAGACGACTTCAAGCTGCGCGTGGCCGGAATCGCCAGCACCGGCGATGCCGCCCGGGACGAGATGCAGCAGAGCGCCTTCGGATCAGTCGGGTCAGGATTCGGCTCGGGATTCGGCAGATAGAGCCTGGATCGGGTGAAGTTCGATCGGATGGAGTGTGAAGTTTGAACGTGGTGTGAGAAGTGAGCGCTGAATTCTGCTGGTCGCCAAGCCGGCGACAGAGGTTCGAATTGGCAAATTTCGGACTTCGAACATCGCAGATCTAGCTTACCGTTCGTCACTTACCCGCTTACAATTTCCCTCATGGCCTTCGGCCGCAGCAAGCAGAAGCTCTGGGACGAGCCTGCGCTCTACGAGTACGCTATCGCCGCACTGGGACGCCGCATGCGCTCAGTAGCTGAGTTGAAGCGCCTCCTGCGCCAGCGAGTCGAGGGCTCCGAATATGGCAACCTTCTGGTCGAGACGGTGGTGGCGCGCCTCAAAGAAGAGCGCTATCTGAATGACTCGGCATATGCTGCGACCTATTCATCGCTGCGCAAGGAAAACGAAAAATTTGGCCGACGGCGCGTGATCTCCGACCTGAAGCAACGCGGGGTACACGATTCGATCATCGCTAAGGCTGTCTCGAGTGCTTATTCGGACACCAACGAGGAAAGATTGGCGCGTGACTACCTCCGTCGTAAGCGTTTGCAGAAACCCGCAGACCAGAAACAGGCGGCGCGCATCTTCCGTACGCTGGTTCGGGCCGGGTTTGGCTCCCGGACGATTATCACGATCCTGAAGAAATGGGATGTCGAGGACGAAGTGCTGACGGCCCTGGAAAGCTAAGACATCGGGTAAATCTGGATCGGTTAACCAGCAGATCGAGCGATCTGGTGATCTGAGATGGGGTGATCTGAGATGGGGTGATCTGAGATCTAGATTAGGGGATATTTCACGCTCGAAATGTATTATCTCAACGCTCGTACTTCGAACTTCACCCGATCGCAGATCACCCGATCACAAATTCCTTCCCTCGCTGCCTGCTAGAATTAGCGTGCTTCATGCTGACTGGTTCGCAAATTCGCCGCAAGTTCCTCGACTACTTTATCGAGAACGGACACAAGGAGGTCCATTCCTCGTCGCTCGTGCCGGCAAATGATCCCACGCTGCTTTTTACCAATGCGGGGATGAATCAGTTCAAAGACGTCTTCCTGGGGCTCGAAAAGCGCGATTACAAGCGCGCCACCAGTTCGCAGAAGTGCGTGCGCGCCGGGGGGAAACACAACGACCTGGAGAACGTCGGCTTCACCAATCGTCACCATACGTTCTTCGAAATGCTGGGGAATTTTTCGTTTGGCGACTACTTCAAGCGCGACGCGATTCGCTTTGCCTGGGAGCTGGTGACCTCGCCGAAATGGTTCGGCATCCCGGCGGGCAAACTCTACGTCACGATTTTTAACGGCGAAGGAGGAGTTCCGCGCGACGAAGAAGCCTACCGCCACTGGCACGAAGATCAGGGTGTGCCCAAGGAGCGGATTTTTGAGTTCGGGCTCAAAGATAACTTCTGGCAGATGGGCGACACCGGCCCCTGCGGTCCGTGCAGCGAGATTCACTATGACATGGGCGCAATCGCGAGTGGCGAGGGCCACACCGATTGCGCCTTCGGTTGCGAGTGCGGGCGCTACGTCGAGATCTGGAACCTGGTGTTCATGCAGTTCGACCGTGATGCCGGCGGTGTGCTCAACCCGCTGCCCAAGCCCTCGATCGATACCGGCGCGGGCCTGGAACGCCTGGCGGCGGTGCTACAGGGAAAAATATCGAATTACGATACGGATTTGTTTGTGCCGCTGATCAAGCGCGCGGCGGAGTTGTGCGGCGTCGATTATGAGAAAGAGTTGAAGGCGGAGAGCGGCAGCCGCGGCGCGGCGTCATTGCGGGTGATTGCTGACCACGCGCGGGCCTCGACGTTTCTGATTTCCGACGGTGTGATTCCGGCGAACGATGGCCGCGGCTATGTGTTGCGCAAGATCATCCGGCGGGCGATTCGGCATGGGCGATTGCTGGGGCAGAATCAGCCATTTCTGTATCAGATGGTGTATGCCGTACGTGAGCTGATGAAGGACGCCTATCCAGAATTGATGGAGACGACGGAGCGCGTAGCGAAGGTGGTGGAGAGCGAGGAGGCGAGGTTTGCGAGGACGGTTGATGAGGGTCTTCGGCTCTTAGAAGATGACCTGATGGATGAAGTATTGGCAGCGTCCCGGGGTGAGACCGCCGCTCAAACACAATTGGCAAGGAGTGCGGCACTTCGCACAAAAGAGCAGCATGACGACTTGCCGCGTTTGGTGGCTAACCTCAAGGAAGCTGGCAAGACCGTCAAGTATCCGGGGGAGAAGGCGTTCAAACTGTACGACACTTTCGGGCTACCCCTGGACTTCATTGCTGACGCAACGCGAGATCTTGGCATTGGTTTCGATCAGGCAGGCTTCGATGCCGCCATGGCCGAGCAGCGAGTTCGCGCCCAGGCCTCCTGGAAGGGCGCAGCCAAGCAGACCGCAAATCCCGCTTACCAGCAGCTTCGGCCTACGGTCTTTGAAGGCTACCGGCAGACCGAATCCAGCGGCTCCGAAATTGTCGCGCTCATGCGCAACAATCAGGGTGTGCAAGAGCTGAAGGCAGGCCAGCAGGGCGAGGTCATCCTTGATCACACACCGTTCTACGCGGAAGCTGGCGGGCAGGTGGGCGACCGCGGACTGCTCTATGACGACGAGCACAATCTTGTAGTCGCCGAGGTCCAGGGCGTCTACTACCCGGTGCAGGGCGTCCGAGCGCACAAGGTGGTTGCGAAGGAGGACCTGCACGTCGGCGACAAGGTGGATGCGGTGGTCGATCTCGATATCCGCCGCGCCACCATGCGCCACCACACCGCGACGCATCTGCTGCATGCCGGATTGCGCGAGGTCCTGGGCAAGCACGTGAAGCAGGCGGGATCGCTGGTCTCGCCCGGCCACCTGCGCTTCGACTTCTCGCACTTCACCGCGGTCGAGGACGAAGAGCTGCAGGATATCGAGGACCTGATCAACAAGGAAGTCCTCGCCAACCAGAAGGTGGAAGTCATCGAAGACGTGCCGATCGACGTGGCGATCAACCAGTACCACGCCATGGCGCTGTTCGGGGAGAAGTATGGCGATAAGGTCCGGGTCATTCGGATCGGAGATTTTTCAACCGAGCTTTGCGGCGGCACGCACACGGCCGCCACTGGCGAGATCGGGCTGATCAAGATTCTCGACGAGGGCAGCGTGTCTTCCGGCGTCCGGCGCGTAGAAGCGGTGGCGGGCGAAAGCTCACTGCATCACTTCCGGGCTGACCATCAGCTTGAGGGGGTGGCCCGCAAGCTGGTCCGGTTCGGGCACGAGGCCGAAGGGTCGCTGGCCACGGCGCTCCAGCATGAACTGGAGGCGCGCGACGAGGAACTGAAGCGCCTGCGCAAGGAGCTGGAGCAGGCGCGGATGAAGTCGGCTGCGGCCACTACCGCTTCCGTCGACGACAAAATTAAGGTGATCAATGGTGTGAAGGTGCTGGCGCATCGCGTGGACAACCTCGAGCGCCCGCAGATGCGCACCCTGGTGGACAACCTCAGGCAGAAGCTGGGGTCGGGCGTGGTGGCCCTGGGGTCGTCTTCCAATGGCGATGTGGCGCTTATAGTTGGGGTCACTCGGGACCTTACGGATCGAGTGCAGGCGGGCAAGGTCATCGGGCCGATCGCACAAAGGGTTGGGGGAAAAGGGGGAGGGCGTCCCGATCTAGCTGAAGCCGGGGGCAAAGATGCTGCTGCCCTGGACGAGGCCCTGGCGTCAACGTATGGCGTGGTGGAATCGTTGCTGAAGTGATGAACTACCCCGCCCAACCCCGCTCTACCCGGTTTCATGGCGCGAGAGTGGGACTGCGCTATTAGTAGAGCGGGTTGAACGGGCACCCTCAGGATTCATTAAGCATGGCTGAGTGCTGACTACGCTTTCTGATTACCCGATTACCCTTTCCCCGATTACCACTCTTCTAAATCCAGCATTATCAGCAGTCCATTTCGGCACGTAACCTCCCGAATCCGGCAGTTCATGTTCCTCCGTACCCGGGCTGCGTTTTGCTCCGTTTTTTTCGGCTTTTATGCTGATTTTTCTGCTATTTGGGCAGGTTCACTTCCGAGATTCCCTGCCCTTTGCCGGATTGCACCCCTCTATCCAGCAGCCTATAATCCACTCACTCTGGTTGATATCTCTGTCGGTAGGGGCTGGTAATTCGCGCACCGCAATCCCAGGGCGTGCGATTTACGAGGAACACGTTTGCATGGGTAAACGGCTACAGGTTCCACCCCGATCCGCCGCGCCAAAACTCCCTGTCATGGTTCTGGCGGCGATCACTCTTGCGACCTTCCTTCCCCACGCCATGGCCGGCGACGGTATTACGGCAGTGCGCGACTCCTATGGGCGCACTGTTTATGTGAACGATGAAGCGCCGGCTTCGCATGCATCCCCCCAGGTTTCAGCACCGTCCTCCCCTGCTCGTTCCAGCCGTCTCGTTTACTGGAGCAACAATGAGCATTGCTGGAAAGCTGTGCCGGCCCCGAGCCGGTCGGCCGCCAGCGCCGCACGTAGCGCGGTTGCAGAGGTGACCGACTACATCGGACAACAGCCCGCAAGTGAGAACAGCCCCGCACAGGTGAACCCTAATTATCGAGGCGTCGCCCAGGGCCGCGCGGTAACTGCTAAGGAAGTGGATGACGCCATCGAAGCGGCTGCCTCGCGGCACAACGTCGATCCCAACCTGGTCCGCGCTCTGATCAAGGTGGAATCGAACTTCAACGCCCACGCGGTCTCGCGCAAGGGAGCTCTCGGGCTCATGCAGTTGATGCCCCAGACGGCGCGTCTGCTGTCGGTCAAGAACCCCTTCGACCCGCAGCAGAACGTCGATGCCGGGGTACGCCATCTGAAGCAGCTACTGAACAACTTCGGGGGCGACGTGCGGCTGTCGCTTGCTGCCTACAACGCAGGCGAAGGTGCGGTGAACCGCAGCAATGGCATTCCGCCTTATGCGGAGACGCGCAATTACGTGAAGAGGATTACGGAGCTTTATGCCGGCGGCAACTCCGGCATGCAGTTGTACCTGAGCAACGCGGGGCCGATCCGAGTCTCACGGGCGGCCGATGGAGTTTTGAGGATAACGAACACGGATTAGATGACGCTCTCAACCAGAGCCGCTTCGGGTTGCGAAAAATTGGACTCCTCGACCCTCCCCGGAGAAAACCTCCGGAGCAAGATCGCCTGGATTCCCCTCGCTACGGCTCTGTTTCTTGTTTCCTTCGCTGCTCTTCCCGGCCTTGCCGCCAACTCTAGCCAGAGAAAACAGCAAGCTCAGAGTCAGTTCGAGGCCGCCGAGCGCATGCGCGAGGCGCTCAATGGCCGCCCCGAGAAAGAACGCACCGCGCGCGAATATAAGCGGGTGGAGGATGCCTACCGCCGTGTCTATCACCTAGCTCCCAACTCCTCCAAGGCGGTCGCCGGCGTAGTCGCCGTGGCTGAGCTCTTGGCAGAGCAGGGGCACACACTGGACGACGATAGCGCGCTGGAGGCCGCCATCGGCCAGTATCGGTTTCTTCGCCGTGAGTATCCGGGCAGCAAGCATCGCGTACAGGCTTTGCTCACCATCGGGCAAATCTACAAAGACGACCTGAATGATCCCGAGCAGGCGCGAACCACGTTTGACGAACTGCTGAAGCTCTACCCGCACGCCCCCCAGGCTGCAGAAGCCAGCAAGGCGCTGGAGGAGATCAAAGCAGCTGCAGAGCAGAAGAAGAACGACAAGATTGCCAACAAAAAAGAAGCGGAAGACGCCGGTACCGTGGCGGAAACGTCCAGGAATACTTCATCAGGCTCCCACGCTCAGCCAAAAGAGAGCGGAAGGACGGGACGCCCCCTTCTGACGGGAATCCGCCATTGGTCTACTCCAGACTATACAAGGGTAGCCATTGATCTCGAGGCGGAGGTCAAGTACGAGGGTTGGCGCATCCCGAGCCCCGATAGGATCTACTTTGACCTCAAGGATACGCGGCTGGCTTCCACCTTGGTCGGCAAGAGCTTTGACGTGGAGGACGGATTTCTTAAGAAGATACGCGTGGCCCAATACCTGCCCGATCAGGCCCGGGTGGTGCTGGATGTGGATGACGTCTCGGAATATTCCGCGTTTCTGCTTCCCAACCCCTATCGACTGATCATTGATATTCACGGCAAGAAGCCAGGCCAGTCAGTGGCGCGTGCCGAGCAGCCACTATCCAGGAAGCCGTTCGACAAATCGCAAGCTACGAGCGCAAATGTGAAGGCTGCAAAGCAATCATCGGCCGGAGAGCAGAGTGTAGAACTTGCCGCGGCAAAAAGCGCGAATCCCCCCAACCAGGATCTGAAATCTGCGGATGCAGGTATCGAGGAAAAGCCAGAGGCCGCTAAGAGTGCTTCGGCAGGTCCCGCACAATCGGCACTAAAAACAAGCCCGTCCGGTCAGGTCGCCAAGACTATCGTTGAGGCTGACGACGAGCCGCCCTCAAGCCAGTCGAAGGAAAAATCCAAGGCTCAGAACAGTCCATCGGACGATCAGGCGAAAGCCAATAGCCAGCCTCAGCTAGAGAAGAAGGTAGTTGCGAAGGTCACCGATGCCGGACCTTCGCCCAAGTCCCGCTCTCGAAAAGGCCGGACCAGTGATAAGCCGAACGCCCGCGAAGCGCAGCCTACTCTAGCCGGTGATCGTTCACTGACTCGTGCCCTGGGGCTGAAGATCGGGCGCATTGTTGTGGATGCCGGGCATGGCGGGCACGATACGGGCACGATTGGTCCTCATGGGCTGGAAGAGAAAGACCTGGTTCTGGATGTCAGTCTCCGCCTGGGGAAGTTGCTGGAGAACCGGCTGGGTGCAGAGGTCATCTACACTCGCGACGACGACACCTTCATTCCCCTGGAGACCCGTACAGCCATCGCCAACCAGCATGAGGCCGATCTCTTTATCTCCGTACATGCTAATTCCAGCCGCGATCCGGGCGCCCGCGGGGTGGAGACCTATTATTTGAACTTCACCTCCTCGCGCGATGCACTGGAGGTGGCGGCACGAGAGAACGCGGTTTCAGAGAAATCGATTCACGAATTGCAGGACCTGGTGAAGAAAATTGCCCTCAAGGAGAAGATCGAGGAATCTCGCGAATTCGCTTTCAACGTGCAGCAGGCGATGCATAGTGGCCTCTCCGGCCACGCCAGTTCGATGCGTGACAGGGGCGTGAAGAAGGCGCCGTTTATTGTGCTGATCGGCGCAAATATGCCCTCGATCCTGGCGGAGATTTCTTTCATCAGCAACCCAGGCGATGAGAAAAAGCTGCAGACTCCAGAGTACCGGCAGAAGATCGCGGAATCCCTGTTCCGGGGAATTTCGAAGTACGTCAATGGGCTAAGCGGAATTAAAGTCGCCACCAAGATGAGCAAGGCCGGGGTCCAGTAGCATTCCTTGCCAGAAACTCAGGTGGGAAGTCCGTCGAGGCTGCGCCTCGACCTGAACGGGCAAGACTGCCCGTTCCCACACGAATCGTCCTCAACAACAGGTCCCTCGCTTGCGCTCGGCATTTCGCCTGCAGGCTCCCGCTTCAACTGCAGATCCCTCGCTAATGCTCGGGATTTCGGCAGCGGGCTCGGACGCCCGCTAAGCGCCTCAACTTGGAACTTTCGGTATGAGGGGGTAGTCTAATGTTCAGAGGTTGTCTGCAGTCTTCATGAAGCAAGTTGTTCTATCAATTCTATTGCTGAGCACGCTGGGATATGCGGCTACTTCGACAGGTCCAGCGCTGCTTCCGCAGAACTTTGCTGGCTGGGAGAAGTCGGCTTCCCAGACCAGCAACGATCCGCGCCAGGCTGATCCGGCCCACCCAGAATTGCTGAGGGAGTTCGGGTTCAGTGACGGGGAATCCGCGACCTACACCAAGCCAGGGCATTCGATGAAGGTCAAGGCCGCCCGCTTCAACGATGCCAGCGGATCCTATGGCGCCTTCACGTTCTATAAGACGCCTGAAATGGCTACGGAGAAGATTGGAGACCAGGCTTCCTCATCGTACCTGCAGGTTCTCTTCTATCGCGGCAACGTGCTCGTGGACGTGAGTCTGGATACTGTAACTGCAATGACCGCAGCCGATCTGCGGCAGTTGGCGGACTCGATCCCGCTGCCCACGGGAAGTGCTCGGAACTTGCCCACTCTGCCCACCTATCTTCCCAAGCAGGGATACGTTCGCAACTCGGCTAAGTACGTGATAGGTCCGATCGGCTTCTCCCTGGTGGGAGCATCGTTTCCGGCTGAGCAGGTGGACTTCTCGCAAGGTGCAGAGATTGCGTTGGGAGAATACACGACCGGCAAGGGCACGGCGCAGCTCACGTTGATCGCATATCCTACGCCACAGATCGCCGCTGCCCATCTGAAGACGATCGATGCTGCCCATGAGGGTCAGAACGCCGAGAAAACTAACAGTGGTGTTGCATTTTTCTCCAGGCGAAGCGGGCCGATTCTCGCGGTCATAACAGGGTCGATATCTGCTTCCGAAGCCAAATCGCTGCTGGCTTCGGTCAACTACGACGCTGACATCACATGGAATGAAAATACGTTTTTCAGCAAGCGCAATAACGTTGGGAACTTGTTGGTCAACATTATTGTGCTGATTGCCATCCTGCTGGGTATGGCGATTGTGGTGGGAATTGCGTTCGGAGGAGTTCGCATCCTTGCCAAGCGCTTCTTCCCTGACCGCATTTTTGATCGCAGCGAGGCCGTCGAGATCATTCGCCTGGATATCGGGAAGTAGAGCCGGAACTGGGAACGAAGGGCAAAAGCCGGGGCTGCTGCATGCTTGGGAAAGTGTCTCAAACTGCGATTCTGCAGCCTAAGCTTTTGAAAAGTGACGCTTTACTGTTGCAAGTGGCCTGAGAAGTTGGCTTTTCTCGCGCCATAACTTTGCTGGTGGCAAAATTGCAAGTGATTGAAATTAAAGGTATTTAAATCCAAGAATTTTCTTGACACCCCTTCTTCAGCGTCAATAAGATTTCGCCAGAAAGTTTCGACGGTTAGGTCTTGCCTCCGTTCGGAACTATTCTCCCTAAGAAAAGGCCGCCTGAGTTGCCGGGCGGTCTTTTCGTTTGTAGCTCAGCTGGTCTCGACTTCAATCCCAACGCAATCATTCAGATCGATCTGGCGATCCCTCGGTGATGTCGAAGAAGCATGAGCTGCGCGCCGCTTTACTGAGCGGCTTCGATGATTTCGACGGCGGCTCGATAACCGCTGGCGATGACCTTGAGGTCTGCTACGGTAGCGTCCAAGTGTTGTGGGGTGTGTCACTCGAACTGGCAAGAGGGCAAGTGGCAGGCATGATCGGAGCCAACGGAGCGGGTAAGACGACTACGCTGAACGCAATTGTCGGTGTGCTAAGGGCAAAGAGGGGCCGCATTGAATTCAAACAGGCGGACATTGGGCGGGAAGCTCCCCATGAACGAGTGAAACGGCGGATTACGTTGGTGCCCGAGGGCCGGCAGCTATGGCCCAAGATGACGGTTGAGGAGAATCTGCTGAAGGGGGCTTTTCCGGCGGAGTTTCGCAAGCGCGCAGCCGCGAACCTGGAGAAAGTTTACGCGCTTCTGCCGCGTTTGAAAGAACGCCGCGCTCAGCTTGCTGGAACCCTCTCTGGAGGAGAGCAGCAGATGTGCGCCATAGGACGAGGGTTGATGGCTGAACCGGAATTATTAATGTTGGATGAGCCATCGCTGGGACTGGCGCCTAAAGCGGTAGATGAGATATTCGGGTTCATTGCCGACATCGGCAAACAGGGAGTCACAATTCTGCTGGTGGCGCAGAACGTAAACTACGCGCTGCAAATTTCCCAATATGCGTACCTGATGGAGTCAGGACGAATCGCCATGAAGGGTTCGAGCGCGTCGCTGTTGGGGAACTCGTATATTCAGGAGGCGTATCTGGGCACGGCGTAACACAGCCGTAATCCCGAGCGAAGAAGATCGTTCGCGCCGCGAACGAGCTTCGCAGTCGAGGGATCTGTTGTCAACGAGCCGGCGTTCCCGAAGTCACGATGCCTTCCGCGCGGCCTTGATCCGCCCTGCGCGGATGGCATCACGAAACTTCTCGTAATCCAGCGTGACCTGGTCGGCGTAGGCAACGGCAAATTGTTCGATTGCTTTATCCAGGTTCGGTCCCGTGCCGAAGTATCCCGCAAGCGTGCACGGATCACCAGAGCGCGCATGTCCCTTGGCCAGCAGTTCTCCGCAGGTGTGAGCGTAGAGAGTAAGGCCCTTGCCACGCAGGTCTTCATCCGCGATCGAAGCCTTGTGATCGCTCAATTGCCGGACGAGATAATCGCGGCCCTCGAATGAGGTCCAGCCCAGGAGCAGATCAGACTGGGTCTGAATCGCGCGTTGTCCCTCCACTACCCGCTGGCCCTGATTCCGATAATCAGAGGTCGATGTCACAAGAGGCGCATACGAGGACTGGGTTTCTTCTTTCACCTGGAGAAAAAGAGGGTCATCGGCTCCGCCGGCGAAGTGCAATACGACGTAATCACGCTGCCCGACACTGCCGATGCCTACGATTTTGAAGGCTACGTCGACGGGTTGATAGAAATCGAAAAGATGGCGTCGCTCGGGGCTGAGGGTCTCGCGGTACCCGGCCAAGGCCTTCAGAACCGCTGCCGCGACAGATTTCGACACCGGATACAGGAATGGTTTTGCATTCTTGAAGTGGAACGCTCCGTTGCGTTTCTTGACCGTCAATTTCTCAAGATTTTGCAGCGGCGTAGAGTGCTCGGCTTTACGAAGAACACTTTTGGCTGGCGGCCCGATGAACGGGCGATGCACCCGGTATTTTGCCATTTCCAGCTTAGGCATGGCAGAGAAGCGGAGCATCGCCTCGCGATAGGTCTTCATGAAGACACGAACCGCCTGGCGGCAGAGCTGATCGGAGTTTCCCGCCTCGCGTCCCGCCAGAACCAGGCTGGCGGCAAGGCGTTTGACATCCCACTCCCACGGGCCGACCACGGTCTCATCAAAATCGTTGATGTCGAAATAGAGGCGGCCATCGGGGCCGGCGAAAGCGCCGAGGTTGCGCACATGAGCGTCGCCGCAGATCCGAACGTTGATTTCCGTTACCGGAAGGGTGGCCAGATCGGCAGCCATTAGCGGCACCGATCCGCGGTAGAAGCTGAAGGGAGATGCCGCCATACGGGCCATCTTGATGGGCAGGAGTTCGGGAATGCGGTCGCGATTAGCGGCGATCAGCAGGTACACCGGATCGAAAGAGCGGCGCTTGGGATCCCATTGGGCCTGGTCAGAACGTTTGACAGTTCTGCGCTTGCTCTGGCCGTGGCCCTTGCGAGTCTGGACGTCAAGAATGTTGGGGGTGGTCGTCATAAGTGGGAGGGAAATTGTAGCGAAGAACGCGCCCCTAGCCAAAAGAACACTAAGACGAGCTGCCTCGACTTCAGTGGATAAAAGAAATGCAGATCCCTCGGCCGCTGGAGCGGCCTGGTGATGACAATTCAGAGGAGAGTTGAACGGATGGTGAAGGCTTGCCAATCAACCGGACCGGTCCTGCTGGCATCTGTACCCACGGGCGCTGCGTGCTAATCTTTCGGAAACCAAGTGCGTGCGTTTGAGAAAACTCCGCCTGATGTCCAGGAGATCCTCAGCAAGCCCATTCGTGATCTCGGGCTGAAGTTGGAGGGATCGCCGCTGGAGAGATTCGTCCAGCAGCTGTATCGCGAACTGGAGCGCAAAGGGCTGAAGAAGTTCCATCCTCCGTGCTATCTCACCGACGAGTGGGGCTGTCCGTCGGGCGAGCCGGTAATTGGCATTCCGTTTTATTTGGCCAATCCGCAACTGGCGCGCCTGGAAAAGGAGATGAACGATCTCGAGGACACGCGCGAGATCATGATGTACCTGCGGCACGAAGCCGGTCATGCTTTCAACTACGCGTATGGGCTCTTCAAGACGCTAGAGTGGCGTGAGCTTTTCGGTCCGTTTCGCAGGCCCTACCGGGAGAATTATCGTCCCATCGCATTTTCGCGCCGCTTCGTGCGCCACATTGCCGGCTGGTATGCGCAGAAGCATCCCGACGAGGACTTTGCCGAGACCTTTGCCGTCTGGATGACGCCCCGCTCCCGCTGGCGCGAGAAGTACAAAAATTGGGGCGCCCTGCAGAAGTTGAAATACGTGGACCGCATTGCTCACCGCCTCGCGGACGTCGAACCGCTGAAGCCCCAAGGCGAGACGGACGTCACCGTGGAAGAGATGACCACCACGGTGAAGGAGTTCTATCAGCAGGCGGTGGAGCAGCAACTCGCTCCGGCGGAGTTGGCTCTCGATGCCGACCTGATGGACATCTTCAATGTATCGAAGCGGCGCAAGAAGGGAGTGCGCCCAGCAGCGGACATGCTCACCGAAAATCAGAAAACACTAGTGGACAAGGTGACGTATTGGACGGGCGTGCAGCGCCCGTTAGTGAGAAAATTGATAGAGTCAATAGCGCAGCGAGTAGGCGCCCTGGGTTTGCTTGCGGAGGTCGGCCGCGAACGCGAATACCTGGCCGAAATCTCCGTATATGCCACGGCGTTGGCAATGAATTATCTGCTGCGTGGAAAATTTGTGCAGGAGTAGAACTCGCGATCCATGAGGTACCGGGATCGTCACTATCATCACGGGCAAGATTTCCCGCAGGTAGGACATACTCGTAGTTTCTCCCCCATCAGGAACATGCTTCGGAGCGAGCGATGCCCAGCGAGAAGCTGAAAATCGCGGTATTGTACGACGTGTGCGAGGAAGAGGCGCCGCCTCCCGAGCCCGAACCCGAGGTTCGCGTGCGTAAGAATGCCAAGAAGCGAACTAAGAAGAAGAAAGAGAAGCACGACCGCGAAGAAATTTTTGAGGCGTTACAAAAATTAGGCCACGAACCTTTTTATCAGGTACTGGACGGGCGTAGCCAATCGCTGCTCGCGGTAGCCAAGTGCGGCGCAGACCTGGTATTCAATCTCACCGAATCGTACGCCGGCGACGATACCAAGGACATGAACATTGCTGCCTACCTGGATCTGGCGGGCGTTCCCTACACCGGCACTGGGCCGCATGGGCTCTTCCTGGCGCAAGACAAAGCAATCGCCAAGAAGATGTTTGCCTTTCATCAAATCAAAACCCCTTATTTCGCTTCTTCTTATAAAGGTCGTGTTGATTACAGCGATGACATCAAGTTTCCGCTGATCGTGAAGCCGATCTCGGAAGACGGCTCGATCGGAATCGACAACGGCTCGGTAGTGAATGGCATTAAAGAGATGATGGAGAGAGTGCAATACATCCAGGAGGAGTTCGACTCTCCGGCGCTGATCGAAGAATACATCGAAGGCCGCGAGATCTATGGCGCGGTGCTTGGCAGCTACGAGCACACCGAGGCCTTGCCTTTAATTGAGCTCGACTTGTCCAAGCTGCCCAAGGGCACGCCGCGGATCGCCGGCCAGGACGTGAAATTCGACAAAGAAACGGAAGCCTACAAGGTCACCAAGTCCGCCCCGGTGGAAGACCTGGACGAAGAGACGGTACAGCGTCTGCAGCAGACCGCCCTGGGCGCGTACCGATCCTGCAAACTACGCGATTATGGGCGCGTCGACATGCGGCTGACGGATAAGGGCGAGATTTACGTGATCGAAGCCAATCCCAATCCTTGGTTGGCCAGCACCCAGGAGTTCGCCATGGCGGCAAAGAAGTCCGGCAGGTCCTACACCCAGCTGATCGGGGAAATCGTAGACATGGCCAAAACCCGTTATGGGATCAGCTAAGTTGCTGCCTGGCTGGGCTTTAGCTTTCTTGGGGCTTCACTTCTGAAACCGGTTACCCACAAGAATTCGGACAACGCCCCGCGGTAATCTAGGCGATAGCTGCGGCGGCTGCGAAGCTTGTACGTATGGCCCATGTGACTTACCCGCAACCCACCTTGCGGGCTCCCCGAGTGCATGTCCCCAACTCCGAAGCCGTGAGTTTCGCCTTGGGTGGACGACGGATTTCTGGGGTCCTGCATAAGATTTCAACCACCGGAGGCCTTGCCCGGCTCACTCACCAGGTCAGTGCCGGCACCTTGGCCCAAATCAGGCTGAATACGGCTGTTGGTCCCGTCAGCGGAATTGTTGAACTTTTGAAGCCTGACGCCCATGTGGGTGGAACCTTGCAGCCATTCAAGTTCATCGTCTTGCGCAATGATGATCATCGTCGTCTTTCCAAGATGGTGCAGGTACTGACAGACAGAGGCTTCAGCGCGTAAACGTTCGCGGGCGCTAAGGCCGGTTGGAGCAGGGCATTAGCCCTGCATACGCGACAGTTCACAGACAGACTGGCTTTAGCCACTGAGGCACACGGTTATCCCGCAGCCGTCAGCGCCGGCGGTAGTGTTGATCTTTGATTGAATGACCACCCATTCAGCGCGCGATCGACGCTCTGCAGCAGTTGCGAAACACGAAAGGGTTTCACCAGCCAACCGTTTGACCAGAGCGCAAAGCCGTAACTGTATTGCCCCACGGCGCTCATCACCAGCACAGGAATCTCAGCCGTGCGGTAGCCGACCCGCAGTTTTTTTAGTGTAGTCATGCCTCCGAGGTCGAGGCTTACGCAGTCGAGCAGTACTAAGTCCAGATGTTCCGTCCTGGCCGTCTCCAGGCAGGATTTGACGTCGCAGGCTTCCCGAATGTCGTAATGGGCATTTTCGAGAACTGTACGAATCAGCTTGCGCACGGTTTCGTCTGCTTCAGCAATGAGGATTGTTGCTTTCACTTCCATCCTCCCACAGCACCACGGCAATTTTTTTCGCGGTGCAACCAGTCGTCACCACGGTAACGCGGGAGGCGGTTACCTTCAGGAAGAAAACAATCCTTGGAGTGGAGTCAATTCCCGTAACTGCAACCCTTTCCAGAAGGGGACGGCGTTGTTCCGGAGCGGTCTCGGGATTTTGCCTATGGGCACGGGTTGCGCTCACGCGCGCAAACCCGACCAACTTGCGACGCTATGCGGATTCTGAAACAATGACCGCATCGGGCAGTCCTTGTAGCATTCCATGGCCGAATTAGGCAGTTACTCTCTCCTGCTGGCCCTCGGGCTGAGCGCATTCACGTTCGTTGCCGGAGTGTTGGCGTTGCTCCGCAAGGGCGAGGCGTCAGACCGTCTGGCGGAGAGCGCGCGGCGAGCCGGGATCGCGGTGTTCATCGCGGTGCTGGTAGCAGCCGCGGTGTTAGTGGTCGCGACCTTCCAGAACGATTTTTCCATCGCCTACATTTTCCATCACAGCAATCGCGCCTTGCCCGCGCCCTACAAGTTTGCGGCGCTATGGTCCGGACAGGAAGGATCGCTGCTGTTCTGGTCACTGCTGTTAGCCAGCTATGGACTGGTGCTTCGCCTGCGCTATCGCGTCGATCCTCGACTGGTGGCGCATGCTTCAGTGGTGATCGCAGCGGTCCAGGTGTTCTTTCTCCTGCTGGTAAATTTTCCCGCGAACCCGTTTGCCATGATGCAGGGATCGCTTCCTCCAGATGGCAACGGCCTCAATCCGCTTCTGCAGTATCCGGAGATGGTGATCCACCCGCCCATGCTCTATCTCGGCTACGTGGGATTCACCGTGCCCTTCGCATTCGCACTCGCAGCGCTGATTATGAAGTATCCGGGTGAGAAGTGGATCCATATCACGCGTCGCTGGACGATGGTGACCTGGCTATTTCTCACTTGCGGCATTTTCTTGGGCGCGCACTGGGCTTACTCGGTGCTGGGTTGGGGCGGCTATTGGGGATGGGATCCGGTGGAGAATGCTTCGTTGCTGCCTTGGCTGACGGGCACTGCATTTCTGCATTCGGTAATGATGCAGGAGAAGCGCGGCATGCTAAAAGTTTGGAACGTGTGGTTGATTTTTTGCACGTTCCTGCTTTCGATCTTCGGGACATTTCTCACCCGCAGCGGAGTGGTGAGTTCGGTTCACGCTTTCGCCCAGTCTTCAATCGGCACCTGGTTCATAGGCTTTCTGGCCTTGACGCTTGCTGTCTGTGTTTACTGGTTTGTGCGCAACCGCGAGCATCTGCGCAGTGAGAACCGGTTGGAGTCGCTGGTCTCGCGCGAGTCCAGCTTCCTTTTCAATAACCTGCTGCTGCTCGTCGCCTGTTTCACTGTTCTCTGGGGCACGCTCTTCCCCGTGCTTTCCGAGTGGGTACAGGGAACAAAAGTGACCGTAGGACCGCCATTTTTCAACCGGGTGAATATTCCTGTAGCCGTGCTGCTGCTGATCCTGACGGCAGTTGGGCCGTTGCTGGCCTGGCGCAAAACATCGGTCGAGAGTCTGAAGCGCAATTTCCTCGTTCCGGCGTGTCTCTCGATCGCAACCGCTGTGATCCTGATTGCTTTTGGCTTCCGGCCATTTAGCGACACGGCGGCTTTCTATTCCCTGATCACGATCTGCCTCTCGGTGCTGGTGGCGGCGACTGTCTTTTCCGAGTTCATTCGCGGCGGGCGCGTGATCGCACGGCATACGGGACAGAATCTGCTGGCCTCCATGGTGCAACTGACGCGGCGCAACACGCGCCGCTATGGCGGGTATATCGTGCACTTCGGCGTGATCGTGATCATGATCGGCTTCTCCGGCGCCGCCTTTAATCGCGACATCGAGCGCGAATTGGGCAATGGCGACAGCATGTCGATCGGCCCGTACACGATGACGTGCAAGTCCTACACTCAGGACGACAATCCCAACTACAGCAGCGAGTGGGCAATCATCGACGTGAGCAAGAACGGCAGGCATGTGGATACGCTCTATCCCGAGCGCCGCTTCTACAAAGCCAGCCAGCAGGCAGCCACCATTGTGGCTAATCGTTCGACCCTGCAAGAGGACCTATACCTTGTTTATAGCGGACTGAATCAGGATAGCGGCCGGCCAATCATCCGCGCCCATCTGAACCCGCTGGTGATGTGGATATGGATTGGGGTCCAGATCGTGATTATCGGGACGCTGATCGCTTTGATACCCAGCACCACTGCTGTCCGCATCGCGACGCGCGTGCCGGCCCGTGCGACCGTGGAGCAGGAGACTGGCCATCCGGCGGCGGTGGGTGATTAAATGCGAGCTTTGATTCAAAGACCGGTGCAGCTCGCGATCCTTGTGCTCGTCAGCCTGGCTTTCATGGGCGCAGGTGATGGCGCGGAGCAACGCTTCCAGGATCTCGGGCACAAGCTGATGTGCAAGTGTGGCTGCAACCAGATCCTGCTGGAGTGCAATCATGTTGGCTGCTCGTACTCCGAGCGCATGCGTGCCGAACTGATGGCAGGCGTGGAGCGCGGCGACAGTGACAGTCTGGTCCTGCAAGCCTTCGTTCAGAAATATGGACCTACGGTTCTGGCGGCGCCTCCGACTTCAGGATTCAATCGAGTTGCGTGGATCACACCCTATTTGGCGCTGATGGTGGGTATCGGCCTGGTAATCGTGCTGGTTCGGAAATGGAAGTACCGGGTGACGCCGGTTGGAGCCACCAATCTCAACGCCGCCGAACTCGAGGCTCTGCGTCAGCGGGCGCGTCAGGAGACCCAGCTGTGACCGCGCTGGCTTGTCTTGCGCTGACGATTGGATTGCTACTCTACATATTTACGCCCTCTCGCGACTACGATACTGGCGCGGAGAAAACTCGACTGGCTTATCTGCAGGAACGCAAGGAAGCGGTCTACGAGAACCTGCGCGATCTGAATTTCGAGTACAACGCCGGCAAGTTCCCTGAGAGTGATTACCTGACGATGCGAGGTTCACTGGAAGACGAGGCAGCTGCGATTCTGGGTGAAATCGAGCGCCTGGAAAAAGCTAAAGCTGGTTAGTGGGATGTGTTTCGTCCAGCCGGCCTGATCGATCAAATTCTGGAGTTCAACTTGAAATTCCGCGTTGCACTGTTTGCATGTCTGTTGCTTCCGGGTGGGCTTGCGTCCGCCGAGACGCTCACCGGAACTGTAACCAACGAAACCACCGGTAAGCCCGCGGCTGGAGACGATGTCGTACTGATGGCCCTGTCGCAAGGCATGAGCGAGGTCGGACGCACGCGCACCGACGCTCAGGGCAAGTTCTCATTGAATATAGATGACGCAAATGTTCCGCATCTGGTGCGCGTCAATCATCAGGGTGTGAACTATTTTCCTTCTGGCGGACCGGTGCGGCCGGGAGTGAATTCGGTAGAAATCAAAGTCTACGACGCAGCGAAAAAACTGGATGGCATCACCACCAACGTCAACGTGATGCGCATGCAGGCGGACGGCGGTCAGCTGCAAGTGTTGGAATTGATTTCTGTAAAGAATAATTCCAAACCGCCGCGCTCCTTAATGTCGGACCGAACTTATGAGTTTTACTTACCGGAAGGCGCACAGATCGATCAGTCGCTGGCCTCAGGTCCCGGAGGTATGCCGGTAAATTCGGCCGCTGTTCCGGCAGAAAAGGGGAGGTACTTTTTTGTCTTCCCCCTGCGTCCGGGCGAGACGCGCTTCGAAATTGCCTACCATCTCCCCTACAGCGGTGAGGCGACCATCACGCCAAAAATAACCAGCGATATGCAGCACTTCGTGGTAGTGCTTCCCAAGTCGATGAATTTCGAAGCCAAGGACTCGGCTGCCTACTCGCCGATGAACGATCCTGGTGGGGGGCAATCGAACGTCGAGGTAGCGAGCGGCGTAGTTCCCGGCAAGGATCTTGCATTCCGGGTGAGCGGTACGGGAGTGCTGCAGGAAGAAGGCGAGGCGGGAGCGCCGGCCGGCGCGGCCAATCAGCAGGCACAGGCGATGGGACGGGACAATCGCCCCGGTGGCGGGCTTGGACCTCCCGTGGATGCGCCTGATCCGCTCCATCAATACCGCTGGGCGATTCTGGGAGGAGTCGTGGCAGTCTTGGTTGCCGGTGGAGTGTACATCGCAACCCGGCCGGGTACAGGTAGGGCTCGGGCAGCGACAGCTGATCTCATAGAACCGGCCCCTGTTCCAACCGCTGCTGGTCGTTCCACCCAAAGCTCCAAGCTTTCGACGGGCATGCCAGTGACACTAACTTCGAAAGCTACCGCAGCTGAGAGTACAGCTATAGCGCCCCCGAGCAGCCATCCGGCGATGCTGCTGGCAGCGCTTAAAGAGGAGCTGTTTCAACTGGAGGTCGATCGCCAGCAGGGACGCGTCAACCAGCAAGAGTACGAAGAGGCGAAGTCCGCACTGGACCAGACGCTGAAACGAGCCCTGGCGCGCACGCAACGAGGATGAGCTTCCGCTGGGATGTCGCAATCTTCCCTCGAACCGCAGTGATCGTAAATGGCTCTATGGTTGGAATAGCTAACGTCTCATCAAGCATCTGAATACTACGTTTCTCGACAGCAAAAGCTCTTGCTACGTCAAACGGCAAGGAGGATCAACGTGTACACCAAGATCGTAACCCTTGCGGTTGTGATTCTGCTGTTGGCCCCCACTATG
The DNA here is from genome assembly GCA_035624455.1 of Terriglobales bacterium. Lineage (NCBI taxonomy): Bacteria > Pseudomonadati > Acidobacteriota > Terriglobia > Terriglobales > Terriglobales bacterium. The sequence goes on along the minus strand of DASPRM010000164.1, from coordinate 3,143 downwards.
TCTCTGTCGGCCGACCGGACCTGTGGCCCGGCCACGCAAGTGAAAATCATGACGCCATTTCAGGCCGGCCGCCTTGCTCCTGGGCTCACCGCAAGCTCGCGCGGAAATGGAAAGTGCTTCGCCGCCTCGGCCGCATCCGCCGGCCGGCCCGACGCCTGGCGGTGCAGCATCGAGAACGCAATTCATGACCCTTGCTTTCAGAATGTCATGGGAGATCCGAATCTCCTTGCCTGTCCGGAATCGCCCTGGAGCACGAATGTGGTTCTCGTGACACTCACCTCTCCGCTGCCGACGGAGCATTCGTCGCGAGAGTGGAAGAAGGACACTTTGCCCTGGGCACTCGAGCTGACAAATGGCGAGCGTTGCAGCCTATTCACCGGCGCCACCGCTCCCATCGCCGGCATGCGTATCAATTACGGCTGCCCGGGAGGATTCATCGTGGTTGGCGATATCGACCGCAGCGAGTCTGCCTGGCGCGTCTTTTTTCAGGGAGAAAAATCCTTCAACCTGGAGCAGGTGGAAGTGGCGGTGGCTTGGTACTAGGCGGTCGGCGAAACTTGGTAGCGCTACCGGGAATCGAACCCGGGTTTTGAGATTGAGAATCTCACGTCCTAACCCCTAGACGATAGCGCCACTTGAGGTCATCGAAATTATAACAAAGGGTCCGCAGGGCCCAGAGGTCCCTCGGCCGCAGGGGCGGCCTTGGGATTTCACGAGCGGGTTCCCGGTACGCTGACGCCCGCTGAACGGCTCAAGCGCGATTCCAGGTAGCGCTAAGAGCCCTTCCTGATACTCTCTCTAGCAATCAATAATCCGTGAGAACCCGCTAGTGAGAGCCACTCATGAGCTTTGATAGCCTCCAGTCACCACTGTCTTTTCTGCAATCGGTCGTGAGTGGCTTGCGCATGCCGGATTGGCTGCAGGAATACACATCGTGGTGGGAGACGGAAGGACAAGGTATCTCCGATGCGGTAGACCGCGCGGGCACTCCGTGGCTACGAATGTTCGATCGTTCCAGTAACCGGGTGGATGAGATTCTGTACTCACCCGATTACTGGCGAATGCTGAAACAGGGTTACCAGAGCGGCGTTCTCTGGCGTGTTTTCGAAGAGGACACTCTGTTCCCCGCCGGTTTGGGGACCTACGTGACATCATTTTTTGATCCCGGGCTGGCGTGCCCTTATACCGTTTCCCTCGGCACCATCGTCCCGCTGATCAAGTACGGCGATGCCGCGCTTCAGCAGCGCTTTTTAGCCAGGTTGCTGCGGAAGGATGACGCTGTCTGGCAAGGAGCGACGTGGATGACGGAGATCAAGGGCGGCTCCGACCTCGGCGCGACGGTCGAGACTACGGCGAGGCTCGTGGGAGATCAGTGGTCCTTAACTGGGGACAAATACTTCGCCAGTAATGCCGGGGCTGAGCTGGCGGTGGTGGCGGCACGGCCCGAGGGCTCTGGGGCGGGCGTGCGCGGATTGGCTCTCTATCTTCTTCCGCGGCAGCGCGAGGACGGCCGCCTCAATTACTCGATCCGTAGGCTGAAAGACAAGATCGCCACGCGATCCGTGCCGACGGGAGAAATTGAGTTGCGGGAGAGCGAGGCTTGGCTCCTGGGTCAGGCTGAACATGGCATTTACCTCATCCTTGAAGTCCTGAATCTCTCGCGGGTGGCTAACAGCCTGGGCAGCGTGGCGCTGGCGCAGCGGGCGATGGCCGATGCCCTATCGTTTGCACAGCAGCGGATAGTCTTTGGCAGGGCGCTGATCGAGCAGCCCCTGATGCGGCGTCAGTTTGAGGATCGGCTGCGGCAACTCCGGGCCGCTTCAAAGCTGGCGTGGTGGGCACTCGAACTGTTGAACGAAGTGTGGCAGCAAAAGCCTCCATATTCGGATCGCTATCATCTTTTCCGCCTTGTGGCGCATCTCGCAAAATACTGGACTGCGGAATTCGCCGTGCAAACCGCGAAGTGGGCAATGGAGGTGCATGGGGGGCTGGGTACCCTGCATGAGTTTCGCGCGGAGCGCTGGCTGCGGGAGGCCATGATACTCGCCATCTGGGAGGGACCGGCGCATCGCCAGATTCTGGATGGCTGGGAAGTGATGGAGCGCAAGCGGGCGCACGAGCAGCTGTTTGAGTCTCTGCCGGTGAGCCCGGCAGATCCGACTCTGGAAAAAATCAAAGCCCAGATCGAGCGACAGCTTGCGCTGCCTCGCGAGGAGAGAGAAGCGGGAGCAGAGGCACTGTTCGCCGAACTGGCAGCCTTCACGGCGAACGCGCTATCAGAACATGACTAAGAAGCTTTTGTTCACAGCAGTCTTGCTGGCGGCCGCCGCAGCGGCTAGCGGTCAGAATCCGGCTGGCACTCCGCGCCCGCGAACTTCGAGCCTAGGGTTAAAGATTGGCATCCTGCCGGCTGGGCCGCTCGATGCGATCAGCGATGTCGCTGGAGTTCAGGTTGGGCACGCAACCATAATTCGCGGGAATGATGTCCGCACCGGCGTAACCGCGATCCTGCCCCATGGCGGCAATCTGTTCCGCGAAAAGGTACCGGGCGCGGTTTTCGTGGGCAATGCTTTCGGCAAGCTGGCGGGGTCAACCCAGGTCAACGAACTTGGCGAGATCGAGACCCCAATCCTGCTCACCTCCACCCTGAGCGTGCCGCGTGTGGCCGATGCTCTGATCGACTACATGCTGGCTTTGCCAGGGAACCTGGACGTCATGTCCATAAACCCTTTGGTCGGCGAAACCAACGATGGTTACTTGAACGACGTTCGCGGACGACACATCACCCGCGAGGACGTGTTTGCCGCTATCAAGAACGCCAGGAGCGGGCCGATCGAAGAAGGCTCGGTGGGCGCGGGCACCGGAACGGTAGCGTTTGGCTTCAAGGGCGGGATCGGGACCGCATCTCGGCGCCTGCCGCCGAAGTTGGGTGGGTACACGGTCGGGGTTCTGGTGCAGACGAACTTTGGAGGTGTGCTGACGATTGCAGGTGCTCCGGTTGGCCGCGAGCTGGGCCGCTACTACCTGCGCGATGAGCTTCAAGTGGGAAGTGCCGCTACGGATCGCGGCAACGGCTCGGTGATGGTGGTGGTCGCGACGGATGCCCCGGTAGACGCGCGCAACCTGAAGCGCCTGGCAGCGCG